>CAYNMI010000040.1:0-13143 GCA_964398095.1 uncultured Desulfobacca sp. | reverse complement strand
CCTACGGTCAACATCATGGTCACGCCCATAAAGGCCAGGATATAACCGACCATGTGCTTTTGGGCCACGGCGGTTCCCGCTTTGACCGGCAGAACCGGAATGGCCGCAGCTACGTAATCATCAAGCCGTAAAACCCCGATGGCGTAGCAGTGCGGCATCTGCCAGAGGCTGAAGATCGACAATAATATCAGTGCTCCCATATCGAAATGACCGGTGACGGCGCAATATCCTGCGACGGGCGGTGCGGCTCCCGCCAAGCTGCCGATCAAGGCGCTGTAAACGGAATGGCGCTTCAGGTACAGGCTGTACACGCCCACGTAAATCACCAGGCCCGCCAGCACGATGCCAACTGCCAGCAGGTTGGTTGCCGCCCAGAGCAGGCTCAAGCCCGCCAGGCCCAAAAGCGCGGCCGCGGCCACGGCGCTGGGCAGTTTGATGAGCCCCCTGGCCAGGGCGCGGTTGCGGGTCCGGATCATCTTCCGGTCGAGTTTTCTATCGACACAGTTGTTGAAAACCCCACCGGCAGCGACCACCAGGGATATGCCCATGAGCGTCGCCGTAAGCAGCGCGCCGTCAACCCGCCCCTTAGAGGCCAGCAGAAAGCCGGCTGCCGCGGAGATCAGATTGCCGAAGATAATCCACGGTTTGGCAACCAGCACATAGTTTTTGAGCCTTGCAGACATGCTCACATCATGCGGTAATTCAGGGTATACATGATCCAGAGGGATCCTCCGATGAAGAGGACCATGATCAATAAAGTGAACATCAAGGCCAGCACGTTCCAACGCGCCGCCGAAGAAGTGTCCAGATGCAGGAAGTAATGCAAATGCACCAGAATCTGCACGATGCCCGCAATGAATATGGCGGCCAGGGTCGCCCCGGCGGACAAGGTCCCGCGCATCACCAGGGCAAAAGGAATGGCGGTCAGAATGAGGGCAAGAACGAAGCCGGTGAGGTACGATTTGAGACTGCCTCTGCTTACGCCGGTGCTGTCGATAGGTGCTTGATTCATTTAAACAACTCCCATCAGATAGACGATACTGAATATGCCGATCCAGATGATATCCAGAAAATGCCAGAACATACTCAGACGCATCAGCCGTGATTGCACGGGAGAGGTCAACCCTTTGACCGCAACCTGACCCATCATGACCGCCATCCAGATCAGCCCGAAAGTCACATGGGTCCCGTGAGTCCCTACCAGGGTGAAAAAACTCGACAGGAAGGCGCTCTGGTCCGGTCCATGGCCCGCGGCCACCAGGCCGTAGAACTCATGGATTTCCATTGAGACAAATCCGAGCCCCAGCAGAAAGGTGCCCGCGAGTCCCATCAGAACCCACTTCTGCTTGCCCTGGTGGACGGCCAGCATGACCAGACCATAGGTGACGCTGCTGAACAGCAGGAACAAGGTTTCACCCAACAGGTAAGGCAGGTCAAACAATTCCTTCCCCGTCGGACCATTCGCATAGTTGCGCCCCAACACGACAAAAGTCGCGAAGAGCGTCCCAAAGATGATGAGGTCGCTCATCAGATAGATCCAGAAACCGAAGGTCTGTATCGCGACGGTATCTGGGTGTGCGACTTCTTCGTTATGAGCCATGCCGAGGGTCGAAGCGGTCATCAGTTATATCTCCTGTATCAGCAGTGTCCGGCAAGGTTTCTTACTAAATTGCCGTTAATAGCTGGGATAAATCTCCTTCTCTTTGGTTAACTTATGGAAGTTCTTGGATTTTCCCTCTCCCCCAATGGGGGAGAGGGTTGGGTGTGGGGGAAGTAATTAGTCGACGACGCCACCCCTCACCCCAGCCCTCTCCCCTCACAGGGGAGAGGGGGTCTTAGTCCTCATGGCTCATAGCTGGTGTCGTCTCTGGCTTAAGTCTGCCGTCCGATTTATCGTTTCCATGAGCCAGTCCTCATGCAAAATCTCAGCCGGACCCTACTGCTCCACTACAGGTTCCGGGATATTCTGTTGGTCTACGCGGAGACTCTCCGCGACCAGGGCCAACTGGCGAAGCGTTCAGTTTCGATCCGCTCGATCTCCGCCGCGGGTATGACTTCATAGATGTCGTCGTCGATGGAGCGGGCAATGACCGTAGCCAGGATACCCAGAGCGGCCAGTATGGCCAGCCACCAGATGTACCAGATCACGGCAAATCCGAACCCGAAAGCCAAGGCGCCCATGATCAAGCCGTGCGGCGCGTTTTTCGGCATCTCGATGTCGTGATAGTGCTCCGGCCGTTGATGGGCGACGCCTTTTTCTTTCATCTCCATAAAGGCATCGATGTCAGAGACGACGGGTATTTCCGGGAAATTATAAACCGCGGGAGGAGAAGCGGTCAGCCACTCCAAGGTGCGGCCGTCCCAGGGATCGCCGGTCGGATCGCTGAGGGCCTGGCGCTCCTTAATGCTGACGAGCAATTGAATTCCCTGAAAGAGGATGCCCAGCGCAATCACGGCCGCACCCAAGGCGGCGACGAGCAGATAGGGGTGCCAGGCCGGGTTGGCATAATGCGCCATGCGCCGGGGCATGCCCATGAAGCCCAGCACATACAGGGGCATAAAGGCAAGGTAAAAGCCGATCAGCCAGCACCAGAAGGCGCGTTTGCCCCAATCTTCCTGCAAACGAAAGCCCATGGCCTTGGGGAACCAATAATAATAACCGGCAAAAAAGCCGAACAGCGAACCGGGGATCAGCATATTGTGGAAATGCGCGATCAGAAACAGGCTGTTGTGAAGCACGTAATCAGCGGGTGGTACCGCCATCAGGACGCCTGCCGACCCGCCGATGGCGAAGGTCACGATGAACCCCAGGGTCCAGTACATCGGCGTCGTAAACCTTATCCGGCCGCGATACATGGTGAAAAGCCAGTTGAAGATCTTCACCCCGGTGGGGATGGCAATCAGCATGGTCGTAATCCCGAAAAAGAGGTTGACGTTCGGGCTGGCCCCCATGGTGAAAAAATGATGCACCCAGACGGAAAAGGACAGGATCGTGATGACTGCAGTGGCCCAGACCATGGATTTATAGCCGAACAGCCGTTTTCCGGAGAAAGTGGCCACGACCTCCGAAAAGATCCCGAAAGCCGGCAAGATCACGATATAAACCTCGGGATGCCCCCAGGTCCAGAACAGGTTGGCATACATCATCATGTTACCGCCAAACCCGTTGGTGAAAAAATGCATCCCCAGGTAACGATCCAGGGTTATCATGGCCAGAGCGGCCGTCAGCACCGGAAAGGCCCAAACCATGAGCACGTTGGTGCAAAGACTGGTCCACACAAACAACGGCATCCGCATGAGCTTCATGCCGGGGGCGCGCATCTTCAGGATGGTGACCAGAAAATTGATCCCGCTCAGGGTCGAGGCGATCCCGGCGATCTGGAAGGACCATATCCAATAGTCCACCCCGACGCTGGGGCTGTACCGCATTTCGGTCAGCGGGGTATATCCCGACCATCCGGCTTGGGAAAAATCACCCACCCCCAAAGATACCATGACCAGCATCGCCCCGGCTGCGGTTAGCCAGAGACTGAGCGAATTCATAAAGGGAAAGGCCACATCCCGGGCCCCGATTTGCTGCGGTATAACGATATTCATCAACCCCACCAGAAACGGCATGGCCATGAAGATGATCATGATCGAGCCGTGGGCGCTGAAGATCTGATCGAAGTGCGACGCGGACAGAAAGCCCAGGGAGCCGCCCGCGGCCACGGCCTGCTGCGAGCGCATCAGAATGGCATCGGAGAACCCCCGCAGCAGCATGACCAAGGCCAGGATAATGTACATGATGCCGATCTTTTTGGGGTCGAGGCTGGTCAGCCATTCTTGGTAAAGGTAGGTCCACTTGCCGTAATAAGTGATCAAGGCCATGATTACCAGGCCCAGGAAAACCGCACCAATTACGGCGCTGAACGTGATCAGATTGTCATACGGAATCGCCGCCAGGGTTAACTTGCCAAACATTTCAATTGTCCCCCGCCACGTCGCCTCTGGCCTGTGGTGCCACGGCGCCTCGGCTCATAGCGCCGGGCATTTTGCCCCAATTGGGATCGTATTTGCGCAGGATATACAAGAACAGACCGGGCTTGACGGCAGAGAAATAGGTCACCGGGTAGTAACCGGCGCTCGGCTTGGCGAGCTGCTCATAGCGCTCCAGATCAAGCAATTCCTTCGATTGCCTGACCTTTTGCACCCACGCCTGAAACTCTGCACGGGAAACCGCCTTCGCCTTGAAATGCATGTAAGCGTAACCGCGGCCGCTGATTTGATTATTCTGACCGGCATAAGTGCCTTCTTTATCAGCCAGGAGGTGCAATCGGGTTTGCATGCCTCCCATGGCATACATCTGGCTGCCCAACTGCGGGATGAAGAAGGAAGTCATGACGGTGTCCGAGGTGAGTCTGAAGCTGACCGGAACCTTGACGGGAAAAGTAATTTGATTGACCGTGGCGATATTTTGATCCGGGTAGATGAACAGCCATTTCCAATCCAGGGATACGGCTTCGATGTTGATGGGCTTTGCGGCCGAGGCGATGGGCTTATAAGGGTCCAGAGCATGGGTCCTGGTCCAGGCCAGAATCGACAGAGCCGTGACAATGGCAATGGGAACCGCCCACATGACCAAATCGATTTTGGCGGAATAACTCCATTTCGGCATATAAGTCGATGCAGTATTGGCAGCTCGGTACTTGCGGGGAAACCAGAAAGCCATGATGAAGACGGGGATGACGACGATCGCCATAAGTGCGATAGCCGTAATGATGACGAACCGCTCCGACTCCCCGATCGGCCCTTTGGGGTTGAACAAGACTATCGAGCTGCAACCTCCGAGGCAAGTTATGGCACCTAGGGATAACCAGCCGGCCAAAACGGCATATTTCTTTTTCTGCATTTATCCCCCAACGTCTCAAGGGTCTTTATATTTTGGAAAAATTAACCGCGGCCCGGCTGCATCTGATCGCCTGGAGGATTATCAGGATCGCTGCGAGGAGCTTGCCGCACCTGAAAATCCGCCGGCAGCCTTCCGGACGTGACTAACTCTTTCACACAGGGTGGACCAATCCCCAATCTAATTGAAATTAATACAAAAACTAATAAATTAACTGCCGAAAATTGTCTAAAAATCAATGATCCTCAGGGAACCGGCTCGTGATAAGCCCTAGGTTATCATCCCAGATATCAGGCAATTCTTAAATGAAAAATTAACCGTTGGGAGTAAAGATTGCAAGGTATCGGCCGAATATTCCTGAGCCCCTCGCTAAAAGGTCTGGATATGCGACTCAGCTCTCGGCGGGATGCCGAGGGCCGTGGGCTTAGGCCAAGAAGCGCCCAAAATCCCCGAACCCGGGAGAAAAAAAGGGCAGGCCCGCCGGCCTGCCCGCAGTTTCTTTGACAGTCAGGAAAAAGTCTATCTGGCCGGCGCGCTCACCGGTTTAACCGCCCGGCCCGGGGTGATGTCCTTCACAGGCTTGCCCTCCGGCGGCAGGCTTTGCAGATAGGCGCCCGAGGACTTGTCCAACTGGGCCACGGCGATACTGTAGTCATAGAGGGACATGAGATAATCGCCCCGGAAAGAGCCGTAACGTTCGAAGGCCTGGAAGATATCATCCATTTTCCCCAGCCCCATGTCGAAGTTGCTGAACGCGGTGATCAACCAGCGGCGGGCGTTGATGTATGCCTTTTGCATACCCAGGGAAGCCCGGTAATCTTCCTTGAGCTTGCCGTAATCCTTGGCCACCTGCACCGGGATGCCCATAAGGGCTTCCTTTTGGGTGTACCGCAATTGCTGCAGTTCCGCCCGGGCCTCGCCGATCTTGGCCTTGAGAATGCCGAAATCAAAATGCCACTTGGCCCCCACCATGGGCAGGGCGCCATTATCATTAAAATAGTCGTTGATATAGGGGTCGGGGTTGTAATCCCGGCCCGGGGCGCCGGCCACCTGACCTACCACGGCAAAGAAGAACGACGGATAGCGGTCGGCCTTGGCCGCGTCCACCAGCAATTGCCGGGCCACCAGACCATGCTTGAGCTGGGAGAATTCCGGGCGGAGCTGCAAGGCCAGGCGGACGTAATGGTCCAGGCCGCCGGCCGGGGGCTCGGGGGTCGGCAGATCCGTGGGCACCCGGAAATTCTGGCTCGCGCCGTAGCCGATGAGGGCCTTCAGGGCCAGATACGCCACCTTGGAGCCTTCGTCCGCCTGGGCCGCAAACTTCTCCACCCCGCCTTCATACATGGCCAGGCGATACTGGTCGCTTTCCCTGACAGTGGGCGAATTGGCCGCCAGGAGGCGGGTGATGCGTTCCCGGGCATCCCGAAGATAGGTGCGGGCGTCCTTCACCGCATCCTTGCCCTGATTGGCCAGGATCAGGCCGTAATACGCCTGGGCCACCTGGAGCATGACCTCGCCCTTCTTGAGGTCCACCCCGGACTTTTTGACTTGGATGTTATTGGCCGCGGCCTCTTCCCGGTAGGCGATCTTGCCGAAGGTGTAAAGCGGTTGGACCAGGGCAAAAGTCAGGTTGCCAAAGACGTTCACCCCGTGGAGCTTGTCTTTGGGATCAGGAACAAAGAGGGTGCTATTTTTACCGACTGAGCGCACCTCAGCCAGCCGGGCATTGGGAACCACCCCGCCGGTGACCACGGCATCCAATTGCGGCCAGCGATAGCCGTGGGCTTCATTCTTTTGCTCTTTCGCCAGGGTTACTGCGCTTTTAGTGGCCTTGATCGCCGGGCTGTAATTCAAGGCCATGACCACAAGTTGTTTGAAATTCAGGACCGGAGCCTCGGCGCCGCTGGCCGCAAGTGGCGCCAACAGGAAGGCCAGGCCCAACATTGCTCCCCCAATACGGGCCCTAAGATACATATCCCCCCCTCCTTTAAGCCGGGATTGCTACAGATATATACTACATAAACGTCTCACCAGAGGCAATAATTAGAAGCGATCATATCAGGGGAAAGAAAAAAATTCATCTAAATTATTACCAGAACTTGCTTTCTGCGGCGGCCGGCGGGGAAATTATTGCACCGGCAAAGATAAATGAGACCTCTGCGAAAGCCTTATGTAGGATAGCCGCCCTCGGCTGTCCATCCTTCATTTAACCGCAGGCGAGGGCGCCTACGCTACATTTTGATCGCTTAAGGGAGCAAAGAGACTTTCGCAGAGGTCTCAAATTGGTTAGAATAAAAATCTGGATTGAAGTAAAGGAGACCTATGGACGCCGCAAAACGCATCCTGGTTACCGGCGGGGCCGGCTTCATCGCCTCCCACGTGGCGGACCATTTGCTGGCCGCGGGGCATGACGTGGCCGTGGTGGACAACTTGAGCATGGGAAAACGCGAATATGTGCCGGCCGCGGCGCAGTTTTACCCCTATGACATCAAGTCGCCGGAGACCGCGGCGCTCATCCGCGACTGGCGGCCCCAGGTCATCGTCCACCACGCCGCCCAGATGAGCGTCCAGGCCTCGGTGAGCGATCCCATCTTCGACGCCCGGGAAAACATCCTCGGGTCGCTCAACCTCTTGCAGGCCGCGGCCCAGGCCCAGGTGGCCAAATTCATCTTCGCCTCCACCGGCGGCGCCATTTACGGCGATGACGCCCCCCTGCCGGCTTGCGAGGCCGACCGGCCCCAACCCGAGGCCCCTTACGGCATTGCCAAGCTCGCGGTGGAGCACTATTTGCATTTTTATCAGCGGGAGCACGGCCTCATCCCCATCGCCCTGCGCTACGCCAATGTCTTTGGGCCCCGCCAGAACGGCCAGGGAGAAGCCGGGGTCGTCGCCATCTTCATCGAAAAGTTCCTGGCCGGCCAGCAGCCCCGGATTAACGGCGACGGTTTGCAAACCCGGGACTTCGTCTTTGTGCAGGATATCGTGGCCGCCAATCTCCTGGCCCTCAATTATCCCCAGGCCGGGACCTTCAACATCGGCACCGGCCGGGAGACCGATATCCTGACCATTTATCTGAAGCTCCAGGAACTCATGGGCTCGCCCCTGGGGCCGGTGCACGGTCCCGCCAAGCCCGGCGAGCAGCGCCGCAGCGCCCTGGACAGCACCTGGGCCCAAAAAGAGCTGGGCTGGCAGCCCCGGAGCAGCCTGGACGAGGGCCTGGCCCGGACCGTGGCGGCCTTCCGGGAGGCCTGGACCCCAGAAAGGCTCCAGCAATCGTCATGACCCTTGCCGGTAGTGTTCACCCCCCCATTTAGGCAGTCTCCCAGCAAGCGGCGTTCCTGCGGCGCGCGGCAAGCGCACCGCTGCTTGCTCTCTTGATATAATCCCTAGCCATGGACATGGATGGATGACAGCATGGAAACCATGATCGAAGTTCAGGACTTGACCAAGTATTACGGCCCCCATCTGGCCGTCAGCCGCCTGGAATTCCAGGTGGCGGCCGGGGAGATCGTGGGCTTTTTGGGTCCCAACGGCGCCGGCAAGACCACCACCTTGAAGATCCTGGCGGGCTTTCTGGCCCCGTCCGCGGGCACGGCCCGGATCAACGGCTATGACTGCGTCACCGACTCCCTGCCGGTGCGGCGTTCCCTGGGTTATGTCCCGGAAAACGTCGCCATTTACCCCGACCTCACCGTGACCCAGTTCCTGCGGTTCGCCGCCCGGGCCAAGGGGGTGGAGGCCAAGGCGGAAAAAGGCGAAACCGGCCGGGTGCTGGCGGCCTGCGGCCTGGATGACGTCCGGGGCAAGCTGGTGGCGGCCCTCTCCAAGGGCTACCGCCAAAGGCTGGGGCTGGCCCAGGCCCTCTTGAACCAGCCGCCCCTGCTCATCCTGGATGAGCCCACCATCGGCCTGGACCCCTCCCAGATCGTGGAAATCCGCCAGTTGATCAAGGACCTGGAAGGGGCCCACACCGTCATGCTCAGCAGCCATATCCTGCCGGAGGTCAGCCAGTTGTGCCACCGGGTGATCATCATCAACCGCGGCCAGATCGTGGCCAGCGACACCCCGGAAAACCTCTCCCGGCAGTTGGGCCGTGGGTCCCGGGTGGTGATGACCGTCACCGGACCGGCAGACCAGGTGGAACCCGCCCTGCAGGCCGTCGCCGGGGTGAGCCGGGTGCTCAGCCAGGGCGGCGGCAAATACCTGGTGGAGGCCGACAACGGCCATGAACTGCGCCCCCAGTTGGCTCAAGTGGTGGTGACCCGGGGCTGGCAACTCCTGGAATTGAAGGCCCAGGAGTTCACCCTGGAAGATGTGTTCCTCAATCTCGTAACGGAAGAAGAGTCATGACCCAGATACGCGGTTGGCTGGCGGTGGTGCGGAAGGAATTGACCGTCTATTTCGGTACCCCGATTTTTTATATCACGGGGTTCTTCTTTCTGCTCCTGGCGGGATATTTTTTCTACACCAATGTCATCTATTACAACATCATCAGCTTCCAGGCGGCCCAGCAGGCCGGCAATCCCCAGGTGGCCGCCCAGCTCAATCCCCAGCAGATGATCTACCGGCCCCTGTTTGCGGTCCTGGGCATCATCCTGCTGTTCCTGGTGCCGTTCATCACCATGCGCCTCATGGCCGAAGAAAAGCGTTCCGGGACCGCGGAGCTGTTGTTCACCTACCCCCTGACCGATTGGGCCGTGATCGCCGGCAAGTTCGGCGCCGCCCTGCTGGTCTATCTCATCCTCCTGGCCTTCACCTTCAGCTACTCCGTGATCCTGGGCCTGATCACCCGGCTGGATTGGGGCTCCCTGGGCGCCGGCTACCTGGGCCTGGTCCTCTTGGGGGCCGCCTGCCTGTCCCTGGGGCTCTTTGCCTCCAGCCTCACCGAGAATCAGATTGTGGCCGGGGTGGTGGCCTTCGCCCTGCTGCTCCTGTTCTGGATCATCGGCTGGGTCCAGGAACTGGGGGCCGGTGCCCTGGGATCGGTCTTCCAGGACCTGTCCCTCCTGCACCACTTCGAAAACTTCACCCAGGGGGTAATCGATACCCGTGACCTGGTTTACTGCCTGAGTTTCATCTATTTCTTCCTGTTTCTCACCAAGAGACAGTTGGAATCTCGGCGCTGGAGAGCTTAATCGTGACTTGGGGAGATCGCTTCCAAAAACGCAGAGTAATGTATGGCGCCGGCTCCGCCGTGTCGGTGCTGCTGGTGCTGGGTATCCTGGTGCTGGCGGCCTGGCTGGCCAACTGGCGCCCCGTGCGCTGGGACACCACCCGGACCCAGACCCAGTCATTGTCGCCCGTGAGCCTGGCCCTCCTGAAGCAGGTGACCAAGCCCCTCACCATGACGGTCTTTCTGCCCGAGGCGGCCGGGGAGCGCCGGACTGCCAAAGATGTCTTGCAGCTCTATGTCTTTCATAATCCCCGGATCAGTTACCGCTTCGTGGACCCCGAGCGCCAACCCCTCCTGGCCAAGCAGGCCGGCTACCGCTATGCCGGCAACGTCCTCCTGGAATACCAGGGCCGCCACCAGATGGCCGACCAGCCCGATGAGAACGCCATCACCAACGCCCTGCGCAAGGTCCTGGAGGTGGCCCGCAAGAAGGTCTATTTCCTCACCGGCCACGGCGAGCGGGACCTGGATGACGCCAAGCCCGGCGGCCTCCAGGTCGCCAAAAAAGCCCTGATTAACGAAGGCTATGAGGTGGAGACCCTCAACCTTCTGAGCCGGGGCGCGATTCCCAAGGATGCCGCGGTGGTCATCGTCGCCGCCCCCAAGAAGCCGCTGCTGTCCACCGAGGTCCAGGCCCTCAAGGCTTACCTGGACCAAGGCGGGCGGCTCCTGATCATGCTGGAGGCCTTCGAGGACGGCGGTCTCAAGGACTTCCTGGCAGGCTACGGCGTGGGCCTGGATAACGGCATCATCCTGGACGTCAACCAGGTGAGCCAGGCCCTGGGGGTCAGCGCGGTCATGCCCCTGGTCTCCCAGTACGGCCCCTCCAAGATCACCCGGGATTTCAAGAACCTGGTTACCATCTATCCCATGGCCCGGCCCCTGATCCTGAAAAAGGACCTGCCGGGGGTCACCCTGTTGCCCCTGGCCACCACCATGTCCACCAGCTACGAGAAGATCGGCAAGGACTGGATCAAGGCCCAAAAAGCCGGGTTCGACGCCAAGACCGACAAGAAGGGGCCCTTCACCCTTGCCGTCCAGGCCGAAATCAAGCTGACGCCGCCCAAAACCGGCCCGGCCCCGGCCCCCGCCGGGGAGCACGCCAAGGCGCCCCCCAAAGACCCCAAAGCTTATCTGGTAGTGTTCGGGGATGTGGATTTCGCGGCCAACAGCTTTTTCAATCTGTTCGGCAACGGCGACCTGTTTTTAAACGCCACCAACTTCCTGGCCCGGGCCCTGGGCCAGATCACGGTGCGCCAGGCCGCCAAGGCCCAACTCTTGAACCTGAATACCGGGGAGGCCTGGGAGTTGTGCCTCATCAGCGTGATCTTTGTCCCCCTGGTGATGCTGGTGGCCGGCATCTGGGCCTACCGGCGGCGGCGGGCCCGGCGATGAACCCCCGGCGGCTCCTTCCCTATCTGGTGATTTTCCTGGTCCTGGCCGCGGGCTACGCCGGTCTCCGCTGGCGCCACACCACGCAGTTGGCCCGGGAGGCCCAGGCCATGAAAATCTTCCACCTGACGGCCACCGACATCAGCGACCTGAGCCTGGTCCGGGGCCGGGACGTCATCCGTCTGGCCAAAAAGGACAAGGTGTGGCGCCTCACCGCCCCCCTGAGCTCCAAGGCCGACCAGACCACGGTGGACAACCTGGTGGCCACCCTGGCCCGGCTCCGGAAGGAGCGGGACCTGGGGGTGGAAAAGAAGCTGGCCCCCTTCGGGCTGGTCCATCCCGGCCTGGTGGTGAAATTCACCGCCAAGGGCAAGCCCCACCAACTGGCCATCGGGGCCAAAGTCCCGGGGGGCGAGAGTTATTACGTCCTCAGGGACCGGGACCCCCACCTGCTCATGATCACCGTGGGCAGCAAGGATTCCCTGGACCGCAACCTCCTGGCCCTCCGGGACAAGATCCTCCTGGCCTTCATCTCCGACGAAGTCAAGGGCCTCAAGATCAAGACCGGCAAAACCGAGGTGGACCTGGAGAAGACCGGTCCCCTGACCTGGCGCTGGGTGGGACGCCCGGACTTTAAGGTGCGGGGCGACCGCGTGGATCGCCTCCTGCGTGATTTGCACCTGGCCCGGGCCAAGAACTTCCTGGAAGAGACCCCCGGCCAATCCGCGGCCTTGGGCCTGGTCCCGGGCCGCCAGACCGAGATCACGGTGCTGACGTCGGCCGGCAACCCGACCCTCTGCCTGGGGGCCAAGAAAGACGATACGGTCTACGCCCGCCAAGGCGCGGCCGGACCGGTGCTGCTGGTGGATGCCGCCCTGGCCAAGGAAGTCGACCAGACCCTAACGTCCCTGGAAGACCGGCGCCTGTGGTCCGGGGCTATTCCCGCGGTCCATCAGGTGGTCTGGGGCCCCCCCGGCCAGACCTGGACCGCCCGGAAAGACAAGGAAAATTGGCGGATCACCGGGCCGGATAAGGCCGTGACCCGCCAGCCCTCCATCCGGCTGGAGATGGCCCTGTGGGATTTCCAGAAACTGGAGGCCCTTAAAACGCCGCCCCCGAAGGGCGCCCCGGCCGGCCCCCCGGCCTTTGTCCTGGACCTCCGGGATCAGGCCGGCAAGCCCCTCCTGCACCTGGAGGAGATGGGTCCCCAGGGCAAAGACGATCTCCTGGTCCGCACCCGGATGGGGGGAAAAACCGCGGTGGTTCTGGTGTCTCAGGCCAAATTCAGCCAGTGGCAGGACGAAATCCGGCGCCTCACCGCGACCGGCGGCCAGGCCGGAAAATCCCCGGACAAGGCTGAAACCGGCCGGGGAAACCGGCAGTGAATCGGGTGACCTTGAGGGCCGATTGATACACCCATGGCGGACAGTGCCCGCCTGCATGAATGCCGATAGTGTCATGTCCCAAATATACTTTTCAAAGATATACGTCAGCTTTCCTAGGGGCGGCCATGTGTCCGCTCTTGATTGGGGGCGCACTCCCCGGTATGCCCCGATACAAATTTTGTAAGATATTCCCGGGACGAGTTACTGGTGGAGCGTTTCATAATTAGCTGGACTTAAAATCAGGATGGAGGCGCGGATTTGGCAGTTTAAGTCCCCCTTTTCTAAGGGGGGATTTAGGGGGATTT
>CAYNMI010000039.1:0-13174 GCA_964398095.1 uncultured Desulfobacca sp. | reverse complement strand
CTTCGGTCATCTCCCCCCCGGCGATGACGATGGGCCGCCGGCACAACACCCAGCGGCCGTCATGCGGCGGGGCTTCCGGATCAGGATCCACGGGCTGGTGATTGAGTTCATCGTACAGCCGGATAATCTGGCCATAGACAAACAAGGCGTGCGGGATGTAGACGGCATCCCGATAAGCATGGCCGATGCATTTGGCCATCACCGTCTTGCCGTTGCCCGAGGGACCGAAGAGAAAAATGGACCGGCCGCTGTTGATGGCCGGACCGAATTTCTTGATATAATGGTCCGGCACGACATAATCGGCGAACACCTCCTTCAGGTGCGTCGTCTCCACCGTGACCTGATTGATCGATTGGGCTTCCACCCAATCCCAATAGTCCTCCAGGGGCACCGGGGCCGGCCCCACATAGCGGTTTGACTCCAGGCATTGCTCGGCGTGGAGTTTTCCGGCATCGGTCAGATTATAGCGCACTTCCAGGAGCATCTGGTTCTTGCTCAAGGCATCCGGCACTCTAACCTGGATATACTTTTGGCCCTTCAGATACTCCAAGAGTTCTTCCACCAAACGTCGAGCTATTTTCAAATCGTAGGCCATCTCCTGGGCGGATATGGAATCCCGGAAGAAGGCATGCTTGAGGAGGAGTTGGACCAGGAGGCTTTTGGGCAGGCCCAGATCTTCAAAGGTGGCCGGTACGGGAGGATAGGCATAGATGAAGTCGGCCAACACCTCGGGTTCCACGAGGTTGAGATCCAGGAGGTATTTGGCCAGATAACCCCGGAATTTTTTTTGTCGGAACAGGGCCGGCGATAATTGTTCGGGCTCCAGAACGCCGGCTTTCACTAAGCGTTGCGCCAGGTTCATTGAAGACTCACCTCACTGAATTTCACCCTAAACGGTTGCTTAAGACTAAATTGCCCCCGAGTCAGAGCGGGTTGACCGAGATCAGGTTGCGCGCCTTGATGCTTGTTTTCAGGTCAGCTCCAACCACTGCCTTGCATCACTCTAACTGCCGGTGGGCCACTTGTCCGTGGCATTCTGAAAGAGACCCAGGACCGCAGCCCCGAATGTCTTGACCGCGGCGGCGATGGCCACGGCAATAAACCCCATGAGGATGGCATACTCCACCGCGGGGGCGCCGGACTCATCCCAGGAAAACTTGACAAGCAGGTCCATGAGGCTCTCCTCCCAGCAGGGATTTAGCCTACTGGAGAATTCCCGTTTCAGTTCTCCTCCGGGCTCGGTAGAAGAGTGAGACATGTATTATCCAAGGCCCTCCGGGCTGCCTGATTACGATCTGGCAGGGTGCGTAACGATAGTGTCCAACGGAAAATCTTCTTCTACAGTCTCCCCGGCGACTCCCCAGGTCACCCGGGGCAGCCTGGATTCCTTCACCAGCCGCGAGGCAATCTGGTCTAAGCCCGCCATGGCCTTGCTCTTCTTCTGGAGTAACGGGAAGGGCACCATCTGCCTGATGGCCGTCTCCACCGCCGGATCAAAAGCGACCTGCCCCATGATATCAGGCTGAATATTCAAGAAATCCTCACACACCGACTGGATGATTTCCGGAGATTTCCGGTCGGCATGAGTTTTGACCATATTGACCACCAGGAAGAGGTGAAAATCCCTTAAAGATCGGGTCAGCCGTTCATGTTTTTCCGGATTGACCTTCTTAAAATGATTCAGGATATCATGAAGCGATTGGATGTTGGCCTCGGTCCCGACTTCGGCGCATTGGAACAGGAACTGCAGGATTTCGTCATCCTTGGCGAAATCCCGGGATAACTTCCGGTACAAAGCGCTCTTGATGAAGCCGTAGGCATTCTGGAGGGAGGTGGACTGGGAAGTGAACAGGGCAATTCTCCCCGCGGAATAGTTGAAGAAATCCAAGGTATTGAAGGAGGTGCCGGCTCCCAGGTCCAACAGGACATATTGGGCCGGCAGTTCTTCGATCTGGTTTAAGAGGCGGATTTTTTGGGTGAAGGTGGGATTGGCCGCCCCCATCAGGTCGTCGGCGCCGCAAATGAGGCCGATCCCCTCCACTGCGGTCTCAATGATGGTATCTTCCAGCCGGTCCACTTTCTTGGTCAGGAAGTGCTCCAGGGTGACATGCGGGTAACGCACCCCCATCAAGGTATGCAGATTGGCTCCGCCCAGATCGCCGTCGATCAGGATGACCTTCTTGCCCATCCGGGCCAGGGAGACCCCCAGTCCCAGGCTGACCATGCTCTTGCCAATCCCCCCCTTGCCACCGCCAATACTCCACAGCTTGATCCTGCTTAAGTTAGTCGGCATTACCTCATTCTCCCTGAACTTGCCCGGGTTCCCCCCTGGGCGCTATGACGCCTGCTTGGGCCGAAGAGACCGGATGAGCTTGGCCAAAATCCCCAAGCTCCCAATAAACCAGAGAACCCACCCTACCAATTTGTAGGACGGGACCTCGGCAAACTGCAAGGCCACCCCGCCCAATAACAAGGCCAATCCCGCTAGATAGAACCAGCGCACCATGTGGGATTCGGTGGAAACTTCCCCGACCTGGTCGAATCTTTGCCAGAGCTCTTTAATATCTTGAGAAGTGTGAGTGACGTGATCAGTCAACCGTTTGAGGGTCTGACCGGGCGGCTTGTCCATGTGTATTCCCAGAGACAAGGGGGACTGGTTGCTGCCGTTGCCCTTGGACCAGGCGATTTTCGCCTTGACATTGACCGTTTGCTGGCCCCCCGGGTCTTGCCAGCGGAGGACGCAATGCCGCCCATGGAACGGCTTCCAGTCAGTTATGACCCAGGGGTTAGTCACGGTCAGGGTCATACCTCTCAAGGACAGGCTCTGGATCAGCACGGGGACCAGAAGCGGAGATTGCTTCTCCCGGCTGGCAATCTCCAACACGAGAGGCTGAGTTCGGGGGCTCACAGCCTCCGGTTTGGGTTGACCTGCAGTCATATCATTCTCCTTTAGGCCGCTTTTTAGGGTCGGTAACTAGGCGACTCAGGGGAGGGGATTACCCCCCGGGTTTCTCCACCCAGGCCGCGCCCGGCGGATGCTGAGTGCCACTAGCACAATTCACGCCGCATACAGAAAAACCCCCGGGCCAGAGTGCCCGCCCGGTCCAATTTTTCCCGGAAGGGCAGCCCGGCATATTCAGGATTGATGCTGATATAGTTTTTAAGACAGAAGATCACCATCTGGATTTTATGCCGATCACCGGCCAGATCGGGGTTTTGACTCAGGAAATCGCCGACCGCCATCTGGAGTTCCTGGATTTGCTGTTTTTTTTGATTATTTTGGTCAATTATGGCATTCCAATCGAATCCCCCCGGGGTTTCTGCGGGCTTCTGGCCCTGATCAGGCGGGGGCGGGGAGGAGTTATTGAGCTGCTGTTCCCAGCGGGATGCCAGGTGGTCCAGTTCTCCGACCTGGCTTTTTAAACCCGTCAGCCTCCCTTCGTAGCGACAGCTTTCCTTGATGACCTTGTCCCCCAGCCCGGCCAGTAACTGAAAGAACTGCCCCGACACCGATTTCTCAAAGCGAGACGGAGATGGCGCCTCCTGGACCTGGGGTCCCAGATCGCCCAACCCGGAATCAGAAAACATATCCAGGATATCCGGGGCCGGCAGGTTGGACGGGGCGGCAGTCTCCGGGTCCGTGGCGCCTTGAGCGGGCTGGGCCCGGTCTCCCAGCCTGGCCGGCACCCCCGGCACCGCCGCGCCTCCCTCATATCGGCTCCGGGCCTGCGCGACTAATTCCTGGAAATAGTCCCACTTATCCGGGTTATGGTGGGCCTCTCCCAAGGGGGCGTGCCACAGCAGGCCCAACAGCAACGCCGGATCCGTGAGCCCCAATCCCAGGGCGGTGTGCAAAATATCCTGATAATACCTATCCTGAGAGACCGGGGGCCCCAACAAGGCTTTCAACATGTCGCCGTGGGTCCTGATCATCGCATAGATATCCGGCCAGGACGGCACCTCGGGCTGCATCAGGCCGGCGGGGAGATACTCTTTGAGAAACTGCCAGACCGCCGGTTTGGGAGGCTGAGGCGGCGCTTCCCAAGGGGGGGTAAGCCAGCGCCAGGGTTCCCGGGCCTGGGGCTCCAGGGAAGGGGGCAGCAGCGCCAGGCCGCCCTCGCCATAAATCAGCACCTGGGGCGCCTGAAAGAAGGAAGGCGGCGATGGACCCTCGGCGGGCAAGGCATAGTAGTGCTGCTCCCGGCAGTCGCCCATTTCGGCGACGCAGTCGGCGCGCCACTCTCCCCACTGATCCAGGGAAAGGGCCCCTTCGCCCCTGTTGACTTCCAGCACCAGCAAATTGGAGGCCTTACCCGTGCGTACGCTAAGATTGATTTTGGCCTGGTCCCCACTCAGGTCCGAGAGCTGATGGGACCACAGTTCCACCGGCTGGTTAAGGTCCAGTTCCAACGGGGTGCCCCCCGGCGACTTCATCCCCAACAGGACCCATCCCAACTGTTGATAATGCGGCGCGTAGGTCAGCAAGAGCTCCGTGAAATCCAGGTTCTCTTTCAGATTGAAGATCCGGCCGACTTCTTCCTGGCCGATCCTGACGGCAAAATCCCTGACGGCCAAATTTGAGTCCTTACCATACTGAGATTAAATATCGCAACAAACTATTTAACTATTTGATTATTAAAATAAAATATAAATTGGCCCAGGTCAGCCGCACCATCAAGATTCAGATTCCTGGTCCGCCGAGCCTGACCTTATGCCAGGTTGTGCCGATGAGTTGAAAATATTAATAATAGAGAAAGGACCTTTTAACAATCAGGGCAAACCTGATTATGAAGTTCTTTTTTTCCCAATTTAGCGGTAATCATGAGAGCATAGGACGCCACTAGGGCCTTGGGACGCCGGGAGGAAGAGTTGCGGCAAGGGGAAACCCGGGGGCCGGGACGCGCCCCGGAAAGGTCTGCCAGGCTGGGGGGCGAAGGGTGAAAAAGATCAGCAATGACCGGAATGCCGTTAGGCCTGCCGGTCCAGATGATATAAAATAATAGTGATAATTATCGTGCCGATCAACATCCAGATCGGCCCAAACAACCAGAGGAATAGCAGAACACTGAAGTAATAGCCGCGCATACCCATGGTGTAATGCAGCATGCCGCGATTAAGAATAGTTGTTACATATTCGGGGGTTATTTTGTGAGCCAGAGTAGATGGGACGTTGATCATAAAATTAACATGGTTGAAATAGCGGATGGCCAGGCAGAAGCTAAAGAAGATGAAAAAGAAATCCACAATCAGGACCATCAATTTGAATAACCATAAGACCCGGTGTTCCCGCACCAGTTCTTGAAGGCTGGGGGTGATCTCCGCCATCCTTTCCGGGCTGACGGCCACGCTGAGCAACCCCAGACAGATGAGGATGCCCGTGGACGCCAGGAAACTGGAGGCCATCACCCAGTTGCGCAGGGTCTGGACGGCCAGGATATCCCGGCGGTCCGCCATGATGGATTCCACCCAGTGGCCCCGCAGGTGATTGGTAATGCCCACGGAGGTGCTCATGGGTTTCCGTAATATCAGGTAAACCCAGTGAATATGGTAAATCGCCAGGATGAGGAATGCGGCGGCGGTGAAATAAAACTCCCATGGGAACATGTCAGGCATGGGGTAGCCTCCCTTCGAACGCCCGCGCGGTCCGGGTGTCAAAAGTTTAACTCAAATGCCTCCCTGGAGGAATGACAAAATATCTTTTGGGAAACCACCCGGTTGTCTCACCGGAGCCGGCTCGGACTGCGATGCCGACGGCTGAGGCCTCAGAGTCCGGGGGCCAGGCAAGCCCTCCGGGAAGATTGCGGTATCCTAAAATATCCAGTATATTGAAAGACTCTATATAGATAGATAAAAGGACTCCATATGGCCCCCAAGTGGAAAATTGAGCATGTGCAAACCCAAACCATCAGTTGGTGCAACCGGTCGTGTTCTTTCTGCCCAAGTCAAAAATTTGACCGGAAACCTCAGCTTATGTCATTGGAGACTTACCAGCGGGTATTAGATGAACTGGCTTCCCTGGGCTTTTCGGGCAGATTTTCCCCTTATCTGCAAGGGGAGCCGCTGCTGGATAAGCGTCTGCCGCAATTAGTGGGTATGGCAAGCGCCGCTCTGCCAAACGCCAAGCTGCTCATCCAAACCAACGGCGATTTCCTGACGGTGGACCGGGGACTCGCTTTATTTGAGGCAGGTCTCCATAAGTTGATTATTAATTGTTACGACGATCAGGGAGATCAAGTTACCCGGATAAGAGAGCTAGTTGGGACAATGTTAAACAATAATCCAGATATTAAATACTGTAAGGGCAATTTCCGCCGGATGACCCGGTTTGAGCCCGCCGGACATATCAGTCGGGAAATCTGTTTAGAGGATAAGGCTTCTTGGCAAACCGACACTCAGGAAAACTGGGCCGGAAATGTCCCTGATATACCGCGGCTGCAAGAGCCTCTGAACCAATGGTGTAGGCGTCCATTTTCCCAGCTCTATGTGCATTATAATGGCAATGTGGTTCTTTGTTGCTGTGATTGGAAGGGGGAGGTGGTTTTTGGCAACCTCAATGAGGCCAGTCTGACAGAGGTTTTTTCCAGCCCAATCGCCACCCGCTATCGGGAAAACCTGGCGAAAAAGAACCGGAGGATGAAACTCTGCGAACTGTGCAATTACCCGGGTAAGTCCCCAGTGCTATATAGTCTGAAATATTATCTGAACCGGATGATCTACGGTGGTCTCCTGAATAGACCATGATTTCCCCGTAAACCTTTGAACCAGTCCGAGGAGAGCCCGATTTATGCCCTCTGTTGATGCTGCGCCTGCAACTAACTTTATCCGCCATATTATTGATGAGGATGTGAAACTCCATAAGAATGACGGCCGGGTGATCACGCGCTTTCCGCCGGAGCCCAACGGTTACCTCCACATCGGCCACGCCAAGTCCATCTGCCTCAACTTCGGCCTGGCCGCCGATTATCACGGGCTCTGCAACCTCCGTTTCGATGACACCAACCCCAGCAAGGAGGAAGTGGAGTATGTGGAATCCATCCTGGCCGACGTGCGCTGGGTGGGCTTCGACTGGGGGGACCGGCTGTTTTTCGCCTCGGACTATTTCGAACAGTTGTACCAATATGCCCTGCACCTGATCAAGACGGGCAAGGCCTATGTGTGTGACTTGAGCCCGGAAGAGGTCCGGGCGCGCCGGGGCACCCTGACGGCGCCGGGCGTCGACAGCCCCTTTCGCAACCGCGCCGTGGCCGAGAACCTGGACCTGTTTCAGCGGATGCGGGCCGGGGAGTTTCCCGACGGCTCCCGGACCCTCCGGGCCAAGATCGACATGGCCTCCCCCAATCTAAATTTGCGGGACCCGGTTCTCTACCGCATCAAACATGAGAGTCATCACCGCACCGGCGACGCCTGGTGCATTTATCCCATGTATGATTATGCCCATCCCCTGTCCGATGCCCTGGAGGGCATCACCCACTCCATCTGCACCATGGAGTACGAGGACCACCGGGTGCTGTACGACTGGTGCCTGGAAAACTGCCCCGTGCCGTTTCGCCCCCATCAGTATGAGTTTGCCCGCCTGAACCTCAGCTACACCGTCATGAGCAAGCGCAAGCTCCTGCAACTGGTGAACGAGCGCCACGTGGCCGGCTGGGACGATCCCCGCATGCCCACCCTGGCGGGGATGCGGCGCCGGGGCTATACCCCGGAGGCCATCCGCACCTTTTGCGAGCGCATCGGGGTGGGGAAACGGGAGAACCTGGTGGACCTGGCCCTGCTGGAATTCTGCGTCCGGGAAGATTTGAACTACCGGGCCCCCCGGGCCATGGCGGTGCTCCGGCCCCTCAAGGTGGTCTTGCTCAACTACCCGGAAGGCCGGGTGGAGGAGTTGGAGGCCGTGAACAACCCCGAGGACTTGAGCCAGGGCCTCCGCAAGGTGCCGTTCTCCCGGGAGTTGTACATCGAACGCGAGGACTTCATGGAGGACCCGCCCAAGAAGTTTTACCGCCTGGCCCCCGGGCGGGAGGTGCGGCTGCGCTACGCCTACTTCATCAAGTGCGAAACGGTGGTCAAGGACCCCGTAACCGGCGAAGTGGTGGAACTGCACTGCACCTACGACCCCGCCACCCGGGGGGGCTACGCCCCGGACGGCCGCGGGGTCAAGGCCACCCTCCACTGGGTGTCCGCAGCCCAGGCATTAACCGCCGAAGTGCGCCTCTATGACCGCCTCTTCACCCGGCCCGTCCCCGGGGAAGAGCACGGCGGCGATTTTCGGGCTGATTTGAACCCCGCCTCTCTGGAGGTCCTGACCTCCTGCCGCCTGGAGCCCAGCCTGGCCCAGGCCGCGCCCGGCGGCTTCTACCAGTTCGAGCGCCAGGGCTACTTCTGCGCCGATGCCAAGGATTCCGCCCCCGGGGCCCCGGTCTTCAACCGCACGGTGACCCTGAAGGACCCCTGGGCCAGGCTCCAGCAGGCGCAAAAGCGCTAAGGGAGAATGGACGACCGGAGAGTCAGGCGAGTTCTGCAGGGCCGAGAGGCCCTGCTTTTTTTCCGCCTGCCGCTTGGTTCCCGGAATTCATCCTTACCCGGGTTTTTACCGAAGAAAATGGCAGGTGGCCCAGCTTTTTCTCATACCCCACAGGCAGAGTTCACGCTCAACCGGGGGCATTGCCGGGAGGGGGGGCAGCCCAGGAATTTTTTATTTAAATTGGATTAAGATTTTTTTATGATGTAGGTTAATAACTTAACCTGGGAACCGGCTCTTGCCCCCCAACTCACCCGGCGGCGCCGGCGCAAAATTGCCAGGATGGCTGCGGTTGCGGAGCCAGAGAAATGACCGGCAAGTTATCTGACCAGCCCCTTAAAACCCTGGAGCAGCGGTTTCAGGCCCTGAGAGAGCGGGCCAGCGGCCTGCCCGAGACCAGCCGCCAAAAGCTGGAAACCGCTTTCCAGGAGCTTTCCCAGGCCATCGCGGCGCTCCGGGCGGCCGGGGGCGACCCGCCGGTAGAAATCCCCGGCGGCCCGAAAGCCTCGGATGGCGGGGGGCCGGGAGAGCCGCCGCCAGCCGGCCCGGTCCCCTGCGACACCATTCTCAGCAACATCTTCAATGCCATACCCGACCTGCTCACCGTCGTCGATCGGGATTTCAACGTCATTATGGCCAATTGGCACGGGTGTGATTTTATCACGGAGGCGGAGAGGCGCGCCAACCTGAAGTGCTACCAGGTTTTTGTGCACCGGGACCGTCCCTGTGAGCCCTGTCAGGTCCAGGAAGTCTTGGCCACCGGTAAACCTCAGAAGCGGGAATGGCGCAGTCCGGTTACCGGCGAGGTCTGGGAAATCAGTGCCTTCCCCATTTTGGAAGAATCCGGCCGGCTGATCCTGGTGGCCGAGCATTTACGGATAATCACCGAGCGCCACCGGGCGGAAAAGGCCCTCCGGGCAAGCGAACGAAGATTCCGGACCCTGGTCGAAGACAGTCCGGAATCGGTGTTCGTTACCGATGTCCAGGGGACCATCCTGGCTGCCAGCCGGGTCGCCGCGCAAAGAATCGGCAAGGAATGGTCCGAGGTCATCGGAACCTCAATATACGGCATTCTTCCCCCCGAGATCATCAGCCGGCGCCAGACTTTCTATGACCAGGCCCTGGCCACCGGCCGTCCCGTGCGCTTTGAAGACCAAAGAGACGACTTTCATTTTGAAGTTCACATCACCCCCATCCTGGATGCCCACGGCCAGGTGTCGATGATGTCCATTATGGCCCTGGATATCACCCACCGCAAACAGGCCCAGGCGGCCTTGCTGAAGAGCGAGGAGCGCTTCCGGGCCGTCTTCGCGACCGCCCAGGACGCCATCTTCATCAAAGACCGGTCGCGACGATATAGCCAGGTCAATCCCGCCATGGAGCGTCTTTTTAATCAGCCCGCCGCCGACCTCATCGGCAAGACCGATACGGAGCTGTTCGGGGAGGCAGCCGGAGCCCATATTCACGCCGAGGACCAGCGGGTGCTCCACGGCGAGGTGGTGACAGGAGTCCATACCAAGCCGGTCCAGGGGGCGTCCCTCACGTTTCATGTGGTTAAAGTCCCCCTGCACGACGAGGCCGGGCAGGTGGTGGGGCTGTGCGGCATCGCCCGGGACATCACGGCCCGCCAGCGGGCCGAGGAAGCCCTCAAGGAGAGCGAAGCCCGCTTCAAATTTCTCTTTGAATATGCCCCGGATGCCTATTTTCTCATGGATTTGCAGGGTAATTTCCTGGATGCCAACCGGGCCGCGGAAAATTTGTCCGGCTATCCCCAGGAAGAATTGATCGGCCGGAATTTTCAGACCATGCCCTTGCTGGATGACCGGCAAAAATCCCTGGTCACCGAACTGCTCGCCCAATCTGTATATGGAGAAGTCGTGGGTCCGGTGGACTTCACCCTCAGCCGCAAAGATGGGCGACAGGTCATCATTGAGGTCAAGGGCCTGCCGTTGGCAATCAAGGGACAGAGCCTGATGCTGGCCGTCGCCCGGGACATCACGGCCCGCAAGCAAGCGGAGGAGGCCCTGCGGGAGAGTGAAGCGCGCTATCGCACCCTGTTCGAAGCCTCGCCCGACGCCATCATTGTGATGGATCTGGACATGAACATCATCATGGGGAACCAGCGATCCTGGGAGATAGTCGGGCATGACAGCCCGGAACAGCCCGTGTCCCGGAAAGGCATCGAAGACATCGCCTCGGAGGACCGGCCCCGGGTCACGGCGGCCATCCAGGCATTGCTGGCCACCGGGCGGACGCAAACTTTTGAGGCCACCATGCTCAAGCCAGACGGCGTCCGATTCCCCAGCCTCAACAGCGCCGCCTTGATCCGGGACGCCGCGGGTAATCCCCAGGCCATCCTCGGGATTGCCCGGGACATTACGGCACTCAAGCAGGCGGAAGCGGAATTGCGGCAATCCGAGCAAAAGTTCCGGCTCATGGCGGAAAATATCCAGGACCTCTTTTGGATTTCCACCCCGGACCTGCGGCGGGTTATCTATTTGAGTCCGGCCTTTGAGCAGATCTGGGGCAGACCCCGGGAAGAATTGTATCAAGCCGCCCGGTCATTTATCCAAGCGGTGCATCCCGAAGATCGGGAGCGGG
The DNA here is from genome assembly GCA_964398095.1 of uncultured Desulfobacca sp. Lineage (GTDB taxonomy): Bacteria > Desulfobacterota > Desulfobaccia > Desulfobaccales > 0-14-0-80-60-11 > 0-14-0-80-60-11. The sequence continues at coordinate 2,055 of CAYNMI010000039.1, read as the reverse complement.
TGCGGGCGGGAATGTTGGCGGCCCAAGCCCAAGGCGCCTCCTGGAGCCACGAATACCGCATCATCAAGCCGGATGGAGCGGTGCGCTGGGTTCAGGACCGGGGCTTCCCGGTGCGGGATGATCAGGGCCAGGTCATCCTGTTTACCGGGATGGCCACGGACATCACCGCGCGCAAGGCCCTGGAAGAACAACTGCGCCAGGCCCAGAAGATGGAAGCCGTGGGCCGCCTGGCCGGAGGCGTAGCCCACGATTTCAACAACCTCCTCATGGCCATCACCGGCTACGGCGAACTCATGCGGGCCGAAGTCAACAAAAGTGACCCGCTTTACACTCATCTGGAAAATATTCTCAAGGCCGGCGACCGGGCCGCGGCCCTGACCCAGCAGTTGCTGACCTTCAGCCGCCGGCAGATCGTGCATCTCCAGGTGGTGGATCTCAAGCAGGTGATCCTGGACCTGCAGCCGATGCTGCGGCGGCTCATCGGCGAAGACCTGGACCTGGAAATCATCACCGACCCGGGACCCGCGGCGGTGAAGGCGGACCCCGGCCATCTGAGCCAGATCATCATGAACCTGGTGGTGAACGCCCGGGATGCCATGCCCCGGGGGGGCCGGCTCACCCTGAAAACCGCACCGGTAAACTTTAAAGTGGCCCGCCACAGCAGATTCGGACTGATCCCGGCAGCAGCTTACGTGAGGCTGGAAGTGCGGGACACCGGCGTCGGTATGGATGAGGCCACCCAGGCCCATATCTTCGAACCCTTCTTTACGACCAAAGAGCCGGGCAAGGGCACCGGCCTGGGGTTGTCCACCGTGTATGGGATTGTCAAACAGAGTGGAGGTCATATCGACGTGGCCAGTGAGCCCGGGGGCGGCAGCGTCTTCACCATCTATTTGCCGCACCTGAAGACCGGGGTGGTACCGCCCAAGGTAAAGACCCCCATCGCCGCGAGTTGCCGGGGGCAGGAAACGGTTTTGCTGGTGGAAGATGAGGACGTGCTCCGGACCTTGCTGGCCAAGTTCTTGCGGCTCTACGGCTACACGGTGCTGGAAGCCCGGCATGGCGGCGAGGCCCTGTTGCTCTGTGAACGGCATCCAGAGCCCATCCACCTCATGGTCACCGACGTAGTCATGCCCCAAATGAGCGGCCGGGAACTGGCCGACCGCCTCACCCCCTTGCGCCCGGAAATGAAAGTCCTCTACATATCGGGCTACACCGAGGACGCCCTGGTCCAGCACGGCGTGACGGCCTTATCGGTGGCGTTTCTTCAGAAGCCCTTCAAACCCATTGAACTGGTACGCCAGGTGCATGCCGTCCTCCACCCTCCGGTGCGGCCGTAACGGTTCAAGATCCCCTCTTGCGCAACTCCTCTTTTTCCAGGTTTTTGCCGGCCCCAGGTTGAAATCGGGTTCCAACCATAGGGGTTTATCTCGGTCCCCGACTCTGATACGATAAATGGGAATGGTGGGAAATATCCCTGGGGGAAACGGGCAGCCATGGTAGACAAGGTGGTATTTAGCAAGGTCCTGGTGGCCAACCGCGGCGAGATCGCGGTGCGGATCATGCGCTCAGCCCAGGAGTTGGGCTTCAAGGCGGTGGCCATCTTTGAGGAGACCGATAAGGACTCCTTCCACATCATGCGGGCCGATGAGGCGGTGTGTATCGGGCCCGGCCCCCGGAAGGACTACCTCAATATCGACAAGATCATCGCCGCCGCTAAGCAGACCGGGGCCCAGGCCATCCATCCCGGTTATGGCTTCCTGGCGGAAAATCCCGATTTTCCCGAGGCCTGCACCAATGCGGGCCTGGTGTTTATCGGGCCGCCCCCGGAGGTCATCCGGAACCTGGGTAGTAAGGTCATCGCCCGGGAGATCGCCCAGGCCACCGGGGTCCGGGTCGTCCCGGCCACCGGGATGCTGTCCCCGGGAGCCCCGGGAGAAGGGGAAGCCCTGGCCTTTGCGGCCCAACACGGCTATCCCATCATGATCAAGGCGGTATCAGGGGGCGGCGGCCGGGGGATTCGCCAGGTCGACGACGAGAGCAGTTTGCTGACCG
>CAYNMI010000038.1:0-13417 GCA_964398095.1 uncultured Desulfobacca sp. | reverse complement strand
TTTTCCAGGGCCCGGCGGATCATCTGCTCCTCAATGGCGTCCAGGGCCTCGGGCAGCGGGGTGTTCAAGGGAATGAAGCGGTCAATCTCCAGTTTGGACTCGGTGGGGACGGGGGCCAACTCCCCGGGCAGGTCCTGGGGGGTGATGACGTTATTGCTGCACAGGATGACGGCCCGCTCCATGACGTTTTCCAGTTCCCGGATGTTCCCCGGCCAGGCATATTGGATGAGCAGCTTCAGGGCTTCCGGGGTGATGCGGGTCTTGTCCCGGAGGTTTTCCCGGACGTATTTGTTCATGAAATGGGTCGCCAGGAGGGGGGTGTCTTCCTGGCGCTGGCGCAGGGGCGGCAGGTGGAGATGGACCACGTTGAGGCGATAGAACAGGTCCTCCCGGAAGCGGCCGGCCTCCACCTCTTCTTTCAGGTCCCGGTTGGAGGCGGCCACCACCCGGACATCCACCTTGATGGTGCGGGCGCCGCCGACGCGTTCGAACTCCATTTCCTGGAGGACCCGGAGGAGCTTGACCTGGAGGGCCTGGGACATTTCCGCCACTTCATCCATGAAGAGGGTGCCGCCGTCGGCCAGTTCGAAGCGGCCCTTGCGCATGGCCACGGCGTTGGTGAAGGCGCCCCGCTCATGGCCGAAGAGTTCGCTTTCCAGGAGGGTTTCGGTCAAGGCGGCGCAGTTGACGGAGATGAAACTGCGGCTGGCCCGGGCGCTCACCTGGTGGATGGCCCGGGCGATGAGTTCCTTGCCGGTGCCGGACTCGCCGGTGATGAGGACCGTGGCCCGGGATTGGGCCACCCGTTTCACCAGGGCCAGGATTTCCTGCATGATCCGGGACTCCCCCACGATGTTGGGGAAGCCGTATTTTTTCTCCAGTTCCTGATTGAGGAGGCGGTTCTTGAGGATAAGGTGGCGGTGCTCCAGGGCCTTGGCGATGGTGACCAGAATCTCTTCGTTCTTGAAGGGCTTGAGGATGTAATCGAAGGCGCCTTTTTTCATGGCGGTGACCGCTTTTTCCACGGTGCCGTAGGCAGTCATGATGATCACCGGCAGATCGGGATAGAGGCGGTGTAATTCCTCCAAGAGCTCGATGCCGCTCATCTTGGGCATCTTCATGTCGGTGAGGACGAGATCCAGATCGGAGGCTCCGGCGATCTTCAGGGCCTGGATGGCGCTGGGGGCAGTGAGGACTTCATAGCCCGCCTCCCCCAGGAGGGCCTCCATGACGGTGAGATAATTGATTTCGTCGTCAACGACCAGAATGGTATCCATAAGGGTTCGGACTCGCTTTGATGATGACCGCAGGTTGCGGGGGATGCACGGTTAAGCCTGGGAGCAATTTCCCCAGAACTCAGGGCTCCCCAGCATGAGGACACCGGTTGGCAACCGGCGCCACCAAAATTCTTTTATCAATCATAAATGACCGCAGCCTGAAATGAAGCCTGGGGCTGCGACGTTAGCGTCATCGGCCGGCGGCGGCAAACTTCAACCGGCTTTGGGCATCGCCAGTTCGGGGATGGTAATGGCGACCGTGGTGCCGGTCCCCGGCGCGCTGCTGATATTCAAGTTTCCCTGGTGGGCCTCGATGATGCTTTTCACAATGGGCAGCCCCAGGCCGCTGCCTTTCTCCTTGGTGGTGAAAAAGGGATTGAGGATCTTATTCAGGGTCTCGGGATTAATGCCTTCGCCTTCATCCTGGATGTGGATTTCTCCCCCCTGGCCGCGGGGGCCGGGGAGGGTGGCCACGGTGAGGTGACCGCCGTGGGGCATGGCCTGGATGGCGTTCAGGAGCAGGTTCAAGAAGGCCTGATGCAAGAGGTCCTGGTCCGCCACCAGGGGCCGGCCGTTCAACTGATATTGCCGGGTGACGGTGATGCCCAGGCGGTCGATTTCGGGCTGGAGCATTTCCAGGTTCCGGTCGATCATCCCCTCCAGATCGCAGGGGCGCAGGTTGGGGATGCGGGGCCGGGCAAAATCCAAAAATTCCGTGACCTTTTCGTTGAGGCGGTTGGATTCTTCGACGATGATCCGGGCCAGGCGATTGTTGGGTTCATAGCGAGCCATCCGTTCCTGCAGGAGTTCGGCGGTGGAACTGATGATGCCCAGGGGGTTGCGGACCTCGTGGGCGACCCCGGCGGTCATTTCTCCCAGGGCCGCCAGGCGCTCGGACTGGTGGAGCTGGGTTTCCAGGCGGCGCTGCACTTCCTGGCGCCGCTCCAGGAGGATGCCGGCCTGCTTGACGATTTGCCGCAGGACGAGGAACAGCAGGCCCATAATCACGATCACGGTGGCCAGGATGATCAGCCGGAAATTGGAGATTTCCGCCAGGTCGCCGGAGATATCCTGGGTAATCTCGATAACGCCCACGACCGGACCGGATTGGGGCGGAAGCTTCGCCTCCAGCCGGAAGGGGATGTAAGCCTTGAGGTATTGGCGCTGGTAACTGCGGGGCCAGAAGATGCTCCAGAAGGTGCTGTAGCCGGGCAACTCGAAGTAATCTTCGCCCGCCAGGGCCTTCTTCACCCCCAAGACATTAGCACATCTTTTTCCCAGGGGCGGATTGGGGGAGGTGCTGTAAGAAAAGACGCCCTCCTGATCGTATTGGTTCAACTGCTTGACGTGGAAGCCGTGAATGGTGGTGCGCACCACCATGTCCAGGCGCTTGGACTGCTCCGGGTCCGACAGGGTGATGCGGCCGCCCTTTTCGAAGGCGGTGGGCAGGACGAATTGCTGATAGCTCTGATGGTTCAGGTTGGAGGCGAGGAGGATCAGATAGTCCTGGTCTTTTTTCAGGGCCATCTGTTGCGCCCGCATGGTCAGGATCACCGTTAAAATGGCGGTGAACACCACGATGACCACAAAGCCGGGCAGGGAGAAGAATTTTACCAGTCCGAAGGTGTCCAGATCTTTGCCCGGACGCCACCAGGAGGTAGGGAGTTTCAAACTTTTCATGGCGGTTCAGGCAATCCGGTATTTCTCCAAAGCCGGGGGGGCTGCCGTAAAGGCGCGGCGCTCGTTTTCGAACCCCTGCCGGCCCATCAGACCATACGTGGTGCGTTTGCCGCCCTCGACGCCGGGCTGGTCGAAGGCATTGACGCCGTAGAGGGAGCCTGCCGCCACCGTCACTACCTCCAGGAGGTAGATTAATTGTCCGATGGTAAAGGGATTGATCTCCGGCAGGTGCAGGGTCAGGTTGGGCCGGCCGGCCTTCATGAGATTGAAGGCGGAGGCCTGCTGCTCCACCCGGAGCAGCTCATTGAGGGAGTGGCCGCCCAAATAGCTCAGGGCTTCCTGGTCGGGGTAAAGGTCCGGGATTTCCAGGTTATTCTGGAACTTATCCACGGACAGGAAGGTGATCAGCTTGTCGGCGGGCCCTTCCATATAAAGCTGTAACTGGGAGTGCTGATCGGTGGTTCCCAGGGCCCGGACCGGGGTACTGCCGGTATGAACGACGTTACCCTTGAGGTCACGCTGCTTGCCCAGGCTTTCGGCCCAGAGCTGACAGAACCAGGCCGCCATGCCGTCCAGGGTGCTGGCATAGGGCATAAATACCAGAATGGGGCGGTTTCGGGCGGTGGCGAAGAGATAAAACAGGGCCGCCAGACGATAGGCCGGATTGCGGTCTGGGCCGGGTTCCTTGAGGCGTTGAGCCATGAAGCGGGCCCCGGCCAGGAGTTCCTCCACGTCAATGCCGGCCAGGACGGCGGGGAGCAGGCCCACGGCGGAGAGCACCGAGAAGCGGCCGCCCACATCGGGGGGCACGGCCAGGGAGGCCAGGTGCTCCTGCGCGACCAAGCTCCGCAGCGGCCCCTTTTCTGGGTCGGTGGTGATGACCAGGCGTTCCCGGGCCTTATCATCGCCGACCCGGCCCTTGAGGAGGCGGTAAATCCAGAGAAACTGGGCCAGGGTTTCGGCGGTATTGCCGGATTTGCTGATGACGTTGAAGCCGGTGCGGCGCAAATCCAGGCTGTCCAGCAGGCCGTAGAGGTTGTCGGGGTCGATATTATCGGCCACCCAGAGTCCGGGCTTATGTTGGCGGCGGGCCATGGGAAACTTGTTGTGTTGGGGGTGACACAAGGCCTGATGGAGGGCCCGGGCTCCCAGGGCGGAACCCCCGATCCCCAGGACCACTACATCCCAGCACCACTCGAGCAGCGGTTTGGCCACCTGGCGGATTTCTTTGACGACCTGGGTCTGGTAGGGCAACTCCATGAAGCCCAGCCGTTGGGCCGCCAGGTCTTGATGACAGGCCTCGAGTCGGGGGGCCAAGGCTTGCAGGTCCGTTTCCTTCAGGCCACTCTCACCCAGGAACTCAGCCATGGCGTAGTTGTGGTCGAGGTATAGGCTCATGCTGTGGGCCCACTTGGGATCGTCATAGCGCTTCAAGGACATCTCGCTTTCCGGGGTACGGCCGGGTGGGGCCCGGACCGAAAAATTGCCTTCTCTTAGAACTTTAGCCCAGAGTGCCGGGAGATTCAAGGGGAATCGGCGCAGAGGCTGATGGCGCAAACTCCGCTTGACACCACGCCAACCCTGTCATGAGGATACTTTTTATTATAACAAAAATGACGGCAGGTGGGGCGCCCCTTGACAACCTGTAAAAAAACCTGACAGATATGCCAGGAAGTTGCACTCCCGGCCTGAACTGATTAATAATTATACCTTATTTATCCAATCAGTTATATATACTGAGGCGTAGCGGCCAGCTTGGAACAACTATTGCTTAGTAAATCACCGGGGTACTATGGCTAAATTTCCCGGTTTGGCCGAACGGCGTAAGGCGAGCGGTCCAGGTCCGTAGATGCGCTTAGGTTAAAGGGGCATTGATGGAAGCACGCTACTACAAGAAATTATGGTGGAGGATCATCCTGGCCACCGTGGGTTTTGCCGTGATACCCCTGATTATCCTGGGAGGCGTGATCTATCACCAGTTCAGCGTGTCGTACACCGCCAAGATCAAGGACGATATGAAGACGCTGGCGGCAGGTCGCGCCAGTTCCCTTGATCTTTTCCTGGATGAAAGGATTGCCCAACTTACCGGTCTGGCCAATACGCACTCCCTAGCCCAACTGCAAGACGAAGCCTATTTAAATAAGTTCTTTAATATTATTCAGAGCCGTTCCAAATCATTTCTCGACTTGGGAGTCATCGACGAGGCAGGCAACTACCTGGCCTATGTGGGGCCATATTATCATTTGTTGAAAAAAGTAAATTACCAGGATACGAAGTGGTTTCATGAAGTAATGACCACCGGGGTGTATGTCAGCGATGTGTTTCCGGGTTTCCGGAAAGTCCCCCATTTCATCATCGCAGTGCTGGTGCGGGAGCGGAACCGGAGCTGGATCCTCAGGGCCACCATCAATTCGGAGATTATCGACAAGATCGTCCAGGCTGCCTGGACCGGCAAAGGACGCGACGCTTTTATCATCAACCGGAGAAACGTCTTGCAGACCCCCCCGCGCTTTGGCGGCAAGGTCATGGAAACCCCCCAGGCTCCCGATTTTGCGGCAGTTACCGGGACCACCGTGGAAGAAATGTCCTTCCGGGGGAAAAAGTGGTTGTTTGCCACGAGCATCGTCAAGCTCAAGAAGTGGGTGGTGGTCATCCAAGAAGACCCCACCAGGCAGTTGACGCCGCTGTTGCAGGCCAGGTTTCTGGCGGGTTTAATCGGTTTGGGGGGGGCGGTGCTCATCATCATCGGGGCATTCTTTACCACCCGGGCCATGATGAAAGAATTGGTGCGGATGGAGCGGGAGAAGGCAGTCAGCGATGAAATGGTGATGCAGTCCAGTAAGATGGCGGCCCTGGGCAAGATGGCCGCAGGCATTGCCCACGAAATCAACAACCCGCTGGCGGTGATCAGTGAGAAGGCGGGGTGGATCAAAGACCTGCTGGGCATGGAGGACGTGACCGCGAGTCAGAACCTTCAGGAACTGGCGGACGCGGTGAGCAAGATCGAGTATCACGTGGTGCGGGCCAAAACGGTGACCCAGCGCCTGTTGGGGTTTGCCCGGCGGATGGAGCCGATGACCGAGCGGATTAATATCAATGAGATCCTGGCTGAGAGCATCGAGTTCTTGAAGAACGAGGCCCGCTACCGCAATATCGAGATCCAGGCGAATTACGCCCCGGACCTGCCGTTGACCACCACCGATCCCACCCAATTGCAGCAGGTATTTCTCAATATCATCAACAACGGCATCGACGCCATCGGCAAAGACGGCCAAATTATCATCAATACCCGAGAGCTGGCCCAAAGCCATGAACTTTCCATAGAGATCAGCGATAATGGGCCGGGGATGTCCAAAGACGTATTGCAAAAAATCTTCGACCCGTTTTTCACCACCAAGGAGGTGGGTAAAGGCACCGGTTTAGGGTTGTCCATTTCTTACAGTATCATCGAGGAATTAGGCGGCCGCATCATGGTGGCCAGCGAGGCAGGCAAAGCCACCACCTTCACCATTTATCTGCCGGTGAGATGACTTGAGGAGGCGAGGGTATGGAGAAATTCAAGCTGCTGGTTGTGGATGATGAGCCGGACTTTCTGGAGACCCTGGTCAAGCGCATGACGGCCAGAAAGATTGAGGTCACCGGGGTGGAAAGTGGCTATAAGGCCCTGGAATTTCTGGATGGCCAAGACGTTGACGTTATCATCCTGGATATCAAGATGCCGGGGATGGACGGGATTGAAACATTGCGGGAGATCAAGAAAAAGAAGCCCCTGGTGGAAGTAATCCTGCTCACCGGCCACGCCTCGGTGGAATCGGGCATTCAGGGCATGCAGTTGGGGGCCTTCGATTATGTCATGAAACCCGTGCCCCTGGACGAGCTTTTGGAGAAGGTGCGCCAGGCCTATGACCGGAAGGTGATCCAGGCAGACAAGCCCTGAGGCCCGGCACTGAGTTTACCGTCACGTTGCCGCTGAGCCGGGAATCGGCGCGGTGCGCCCCTGGGTAAGCCACGGATATTGCTGGTGGATGACGAAGAGCGGTTCCGGTTTATATTGCTTGGGAGTTTTGAGTTTAGGAAGTGATCTTTCGTTCTTACGTGCAGGGGGATAGTGGAGATCATGGTCCTATCCCTACAACATTATTAATTTCCAAAGTTTTATCAGCCTTAGATACAAATAACCATGAGCCTTAAGGCAGATAACGGTTTATTACTTCTGAACATAATTGCCCAGATAAAAAAGAATACCTCCTATAAAGACCGCAATCAACGCGTATAATCTCTTTTGCTTCTGGTCTTCAGTACCAAAAGCCTTAAAAGCTGATAAACAACCCAATATAAGCAGAATAATCATTACCAAATTCATATTATTTTCTCCTAAAATCCGTTAAAAATCTCAGCCCCCGCCTGGAGCCGATCGAAGTTGGGGAAAATAAATCATGCCGGTCCGGGGATCTGATTGGCTATTATAGATTCACCATGCCATAGTCTCTGCACAAATATCAAGCTTTCATATGAGCTCCGTTTCCCTGGCCAGGGAAAATTGTCTGTCTGGTGCATTTTTGGGGGTCAGGACTCTGGGCCAGAGTGAGGCGGAAGCGACGGAATCATGAGGCGCCGTTACTAGTTACCGCAAAACCGCCGCACGTCTATGACCAAATGGAAGATGAAGCCAGGGCCGTATTGAAAAAGGGCAAGGCCCTGTTTGACGCTAAAAACCTGCCGGTGGTAACATAAGTTCAAACCCTGGGCGATTCTTCTGTTTTTGTGGTAAAAGAGAATTGTGGACCGGTAGTTAGCGACCAGGAGATTAAGGTGGGATATCCGGCATCCCGCCTGATCTGAAGGAGCCGAACGCAGTATATGTGGAAGCGCCTCAGTCTGCGAACCCGCATTTTGGTGCTCCTCATGGCCCTCGTGCTCACCACGATCGCCGGGGGGGTGGTGACCCTGTGGCACAATGCGGCCATGGACTCGCTCTTGACCTCCCTGATCGACAAAAACGTGGCCTCCTACCATGCCGCGGAAGAGTTGGAGACCGCCCTTTTACAGCAGAAAGGTTACCTGACCTATTATTTTCTGGATGGCAATCCGGAGTGGCTCAAAGAAATCGCGCGGTATAACCGCGCCTTTGAGGCCTGGCTGGAAAAGGCCCGGAAATCGGCGTACACCGAGGCCATGCGAGAAACTATCGCCCAGATTGAGACGCAATATCATCAATATGTGACGGCCCGGGAACGGGTGATCGCTCTCTACCGGGAGGGCAGGAAGGAGGCGGGGGCCAAACTGCATTGGGAAGTACGCCACCAGTATGTGGAGATTCTCAACCTCTGTCACCGGTATAAACTGACCCATGAATTGGCCATCTCCCGGGCGCGGACGGAGAGCCGGGCCCGGGCCCGGTTCATCAACGCCTTCGCCCTGGCGGCAGTGACGGTGGTGGCGGTTCTGGGGGTATTGCTGGCGTATATCCTCATTACACAGATCCTGGGACCCATTCGCCAACTGGCCATAGAGAGCGCGCCGGTGAACCCGGGCACCCGGGTGCCGGATGAAGTGAAGGCCCTGAGCAGCCGGATGCACAGCCTCATCGAGGACGTGGACCAGGCGCAGATTGAATTGGAGCGCAGCCAGGAGCATCTCCTGCAATCGGGCAAGTGGGCCATGGTGGGCAAGCTGGCGGCGGGGGTGGCCCACAGCATCCGCAACCCCCTGACCTCGGTGAATATGCGGCTCTTTTCCCTGAAACGGTCCCTGGCGATGTCATCGTCCCAACAGGAAGATTTCGAGGTCATTTCGGAAGAGATCCGGCATATTGATACGATCGTGCGCAACTTCCTGGAGTTTTCCCGGCCGCCCAAGCTGAAGATGCAGCGGGTCAGCCCGTCGGACGTGGTGGACATGGCCCTGGTACTCTTGCGGTACCGTCTGGAATCTTACGGGGTGGAAGTGAAGCTGAACCGGGAACACCGGCTGCCCGAGATTTGGGCCGACCCGGACCAGTTGAAAGAAGTCCTGGTCAACCTGGTGCTCAATGCCTGCGAAGTCATGGTGAACGGCGGGGTCATCACCATCCAGGAAGAGGAGCAAGCAGACCCGTCCCTGGGCCCGGGGGTGGTTATCCGGGTGAGCGACACCGGCCCGGGCATCCCCGAGTCCGTCCGGGACAAGGTCTTTCAGCCCTTCTTCAGCACCAAGGAAGAGGGCACGGGGCTGGGGCTGAGCATCGCCACCCGCATCATTGAAGAGCATGGCGGCCGGCTGGAACTGGAAGCCAAGGAGCATAAAGGGGCGATGTTCAGCATTACTTTGCCGTTGGGGAAAGATGAAACATGGGCAACATCCTGATCGTAGATGACGATGCGCAGTTGCGGCAAAGCTTTGAGAAGATCCTGACCGGGGAAGGGCATACGGTGAAGACCGCGTCCGGCGGGGAAGCGGCCATTGCTCTAGTCCAGGCGGCAGTGCCGGACCTGGTGATCATGGACGTGCGCATGCCGGGGATGAGCGGCCTGGAGGCCTTCCGGGCCATGCACGAGATCGAGCCCAAGCTCCCGGTCATCATCATGACCGCGTACGGCACCACCGAGACGGCCATTGAGGCCACCAAGCTGGGGGCCTTCGACTACGTCCTCAAGCCCTTTGAGAATATCCAGGATATTCTGGGGTTGATCGGCCAGGCCCTGGAGGCCGGGCGCTGCATGCGCTCCCGGGTGGAACTGGACGTGGCGCCGGATAGCGCCGCGGCGGAGGCCATCATCGGCCGCAGCAAACCCATGCAGGAGGTGTATAAGGCCATCGGCCGGGTGGCTCCCACGGATGCCACGGTGCTGGTTCGGGGGGATTCGGGCACCGGCAAGGAACTGGTGGCCCGGGCCATCTACCAGCACAGCCTGCGGGCCGCCAAGCCCTTTCTGATCATCAACTGCGTGGCCATTCCCGAGACCTTGCTGGAGTCCGAGTTATTCGGGTATGAAAAGGGGGCCTTTACCGGCGCGGTCAACCGCCGGGTGGGCAAGTTCGAGCAGGCCCACGGCGGCACGGTGTTCCTGGACGAAATCGGCGACATGCCGTTTTCCATCCAGGCCAAGATCCTGCGCCTGCTGCAGGAGAAGAGCATTGAGCGCCTGGGGGGCCGGGAACCCATTCCGGTGGACGTGCGCATCATTGCGGCCACCAACCGGGACCTGGAAGCGGCCCTGGCCCAGGGGCGTTTCCGGGAGGACCTGTATTACCGCCTCAAGGTGGTGACCCTGTGGCTGCCGCCGCTGCGGGAGAGGTCCCAGGACATCATCCTGCTGGTGGAGTACTTTCTGGCCCGGTTCGCCAAGGAGATGGGCATGGGCAACCCGGGGCTGACCGAAGAGGCCAAGCTGTTGCTCCGGAACTATCAATGGCCCGGCAATGTCCGGGAACTGGCCAACGCCATGCAGAAGGCCCTGATCTTCAGCCGGGGCTATCCCATTCACCCGGAGGACGTCTCCCGGGCCATGGGCGGCGCCAGCCTGGCCAAGGAAGCGGGAGACCGGCAGACGGACGAGATCGTCCGGCAGTGGGTGCGGCAGACCCTGGCGGCCGGGGAAGGCAAGGACGTATTTGAGGCGTGCATGGACCGGTTTGCCAGTCTGCTGATCAGCGAGGCCCTGGACCTGACCGGCGGCAATCGCAGCCGGGCCGCCAAACTCCTGGGTATTTCCCGGCCGACGCTGTTGTCCAAGATCGATAAATACCGGCTGAAGGTGGAAACTTCGGTAAAATTTGAGGAGACCTGAGGAGCAGTAGTCAGTAGTCAGTAGTCAGTGGGCAGTGGTCAGTGGTCAGTAGTGAGTGAGCAGTAAGCAGTAAGCAGTAAGCAGTGAGCAGTGGGCCAAAAGTGAATGATTAGTCGGGGCAGAAAAGACCTTCCCCCGGAAATTGATTTAACCGAAAACCGAAAACCGCATTATAGGGCCATCCGGGCAGTTTTCCCCCTGGGTTTCCTGAACCGTTTTACAAACTGTAAAAAATGGCGACAGTACTCCGGAGCCAGCCATAACACACTTTGGCGCTGTCTTCCATTAATTAACGTTATTTCAATAACTTATAAATTCAAAGGGTTTCCCCCGGCCTTGGCACGACGGTTGCTCAGCTTTTTAGCGAGGGGTGACCTGCGTGGCCGAGGCATGCAAGATTTTAATTGCGGACCGCAACCGGAACGTGCGGGATTTGCTGCGGCGGGAGTTGAGCGCGGAGGGCTACGCGGTGGAAGTGGCCAGTGACGGCCGGGAGGTGTTGGGGCGGATCAACGGCGATGACCCGCCCCATCTCCTCATTCTGGACCTGGAAATCCCTTATTTGGATGAACCGGAATTGTGGGCCAGGTTGAAACAGCGGCAGCCGCCCCTACCGGTGGTGATCCACACCTTTTTGCCGGAATATCCCACCAACCTGACCTTGCCGGTGGCTGTGGCATTCCTGGAAAAGAAGGGCGATACGGACCGGTTGAAGGCGGTGGTGGCCGAGGTGATCGACAAGTATTACCCCAACGGCGTCCCGGCCCGGGAGAGGACCGGGTAAGGTTAGACGGAGAACGGCATCTTCCTGGTTGGTCTCTGGGGTGGGGGGCGCCGGCAGCCGGCAGACGCAGACCCTGGACCGCAGCCGGGTGGCCATATATCCCGGCTTTCTGGCGGACGACTGCCGGGAACTCTTAACCGCGTGGGCCTTGGTCCCGGGGCGGCAGGTCTATTAATTCCGAGTTGCCTTCAAAGAGCTATTTCTTGTTCAGCCTGCGCCTGCACAGGCGAGACGCCTGTGCCACCTGTTTTTCTGCTTGACTGCGATTTGGTATCAAGGACGCCTCTGGTTTCTGAAGGCCGCAACCGCATCAGACAAGACAGTCCCAAGCTACCTGGCATTGCCACGGGTTTTCCTTTACGCCGTCGGGGTGGATTTGCTAAACTGGCGATAAGTTGGACTCGATGCCAAAAGTTTTTTCTGGTCCCCCCCTCACCCTAACGCTCTCCCCCCGCTGGAGGGAGAGGGAATAAAGGGAAGAAACTTTTGGCAAATGCCTAGGTCCTGAGTCCGGGATCGGTGAGATCATTGACCATAACCGAGACGGATGGACCGGCATAGATGTCAGAGACCAGAGAGGCAGCCCCATAAATCAGACCATCACTGACGTGGCCGGGATCGAAGTCGGCCACTGGACCGATCTTGCGGCCGCGACCGGCTGCACGGTCATCCGGTGCCGCCAGGGGGCGGTGGGCGGGGTGGACGTGCGCGGCTCGGCGCCCGGCACCCGGGAGACCGACCTGCTGCGCCCGGTGAACCTGGTGCAACAGGCCCACGCCGTGGTATTGAGCGGCGGCAGCACGTATGGGCTGGATGCGGCCAGCGGGGTCATGCGTGGGTTGGAGGCGGCGGGCATCGGCTTTAACGTGGGCGTGGGAGTGGTCCCGATTGTCGCGGCCGCGGTGTTGTTCGATCTGAGCATCGGCCGGCCGGATATCCGCCCGGGGGCGGAGGCCGGGTCAGCGGCCTATCAAATTGCCAGCAACGGGCCGGTGGCGGAAGGCTGCGTCGGGGCGGGAACCGGGGCGACGGTGGGTAAACTCCTGGGACCGGCGTGGGCCACCAAGAGCGGGTTGGGCTCCGCCGCCCGCCGCATCGGCGGCGATATCACGGTGGGCGCGGTGGTGGCGGTGAACGCCTTCGGCGATGTGGTGGACCCGGCCACGGGAAAGATTCTGGCCGGGACCCGGAATCCCGAAGGGCGGGGTTTCATCAACACCATGGCCCGGCTGCAAGGCGACCTGAGCCGGTATGCGGCGGCTTTTCCCGCCAATACCACGATTGCGGTGGTGGCGACGGATGCGGCGCTTTCCAAGGAGGGCGCCAACAAGATGGCGCAGATGGCCCATGACGGCCTGGCCCAGGCCATTCGCCCGGTTCACACCATGGTGGACGGGGATACGGTGTTCGCCCTGGCCACGGGCCAGCGGACCGGAGGAACCGTGGATGTGAGCGTTATCGGGGCAGTGGCGGCAATGGTGCTGGCCGAGGCGGTGGTCCGGGCGGTGCGGCAAGCCACCTCCCTGGCCGGAGTGCCGGCGGCCCGGGATTTGGGCTAAAGGAGGTTTTGCCGCCGCCCTTGATGGCCGATGAGGTAGTTCAAGGTCATGAAGGGTATAGGGTCAAATCTTGGGATGGAAGGGCTTGAATCCGGGATCATTAAGGGGTCCGAGCTTAAATGCGAATGGAGGGAGCGCGATGAATCTAACCGGAGGTGGAAGGGGCGGCAGGCTGATCCTGGCCGGCGTCCTCATGGTGGGACTAATCTTGGGAGCCGGGCTTAAGGCCCGGGCAGAAAGGAGTCATCCCTTGGTCAAATTGGAAACGAGTATGGGAGACATCACCCTGGAGCTGTATCCGGACAAGGCCCCGGCGACCGTGGCCAATTTCCTGGAGTACGTCAAGGC
>CAYNMI010000037.1:0-13419 GCA_964398095.1 uncultured Desulfobacca sp. | reverse complement strand
GAAGCCCTGGAAGGCTTCGTGGGCATGCTCAACTTCGCCCGGGAAGTCCACAACACCGTGATGAGCCCGGTGTGGCGCTTCGTGCCCCGGAGAAGCGGGGCAGAGGCACATGGATAGGACAACTGACATGAAAACTTCTGAAACTCCATATACGTCAACGACCAACGCCTGCAAATTGTGCAAGCCGTTGGGGGCCTGCCTGGCCTTCCGGGGGATCGAAGGGGCGGTGCCCTTTCTGCACGGCTCCCAGGGGTGCGCCACCTATATGCGGCGCTACGTCATCAGCCATTTTCGGGAGCCCATGGACATCGCCTCCTCGTCTTTGGGGGAGAAGCACGCCATCTACGGCGGCGGCCCCAACCTGAAGCAGGGCCTCAAGAACGTCATGACCAAATACGGCGCCGGCCTCATCGGGGTGGCGTCCACCTGCCTCACCGAGACCATCGGCGACGACATGCCTGGATTGGTTCAGGAGTTTCGCCGGGAGTTGCATGAGGGCGAATCGCCGGAGATCGTCACGGTCTCCACCCCCAGCTACAGCGGCACCCACATGGAGGGCTTTCATGCCGCGGTCCGGGCAGTGGTGGAGCAGTTGGCCCAGGGCGGCGAGCCCACCGGGGCTATCAATCTCCTGCCGGGGTTCGTCTCCCCCGCGGATATCCGGTACTTGAAAGAAGTCCTGGCCGATTTCGGGATGGACGGCATCATCCTGCCGGATTTCTCCGAGACCCTGGACGGGCCGGCCCGGCTGGACTATGAGAAAATTCCGGCCGGCGGCACACCCCTTCAGGCCATCAAGGCCATGGGCACGTCCCGGGCCACGGTGGAGTTCGGACGCACCCGGTTTCCCCAGGAGACCGCGGGTCGTCTCCTGGAGGAACGCTTCGGGGTGCCCTGGCGCCCCCTGGGCCTGCCCATGGGCCTCCGGGAGACGGACGAGTTTTTTCAGGTGCTGGCGGATCTGGCCGGCCGGCCCACCCCTGACCGGCATGTCCAGGAACGGGGCCGTCTCGTCGACGCCTACGTGGACGGGCACAAGTATATCTTTGGGAAGCGGGCGGTGGTCTACGGCGAAGAGGACCTGGTGGTGGGGATCGCGGCCTTCTTGGCGGAGATCGGCGTGCGGCCGGTGCTGTGCGCCTCCGGGGGACGGAGCGGCCGCCTGGCCGCGGCGGTGGCGGAAGTCACCGGGGACCTGCTGCCGGAGCCGCCGGTGGTCAAAGAAGGCCTGGATTTTTATGAGATCGCCGAGGCCGCCGGGAACCTGGAGCCCGATCTGCTCATCGGCCACAGCAAGGGCTATCATCTGGCCAAGCGTTGGCAGGCTCCCCTGGTGCGGGTCGGTTTTCCCATCCACGACCGCTTCGGCGGGCCTCGGATTCTGCACCTGGGATACCGGGGGGCCCAAAACCTCCTGGACCAGATCGTCAACGCCATGATTGAACGGAAGCAGGAGACCAGCCCGGTGGGCTACGGCTATATGTGAGCAGTCACCACCAATGAGCAGTCACTACAACGTTTCGTGAGGGGAGGGAGGGTATCGCGCTTGCCAGGAAGTCCTTCCTTTTATCCCCTCTCCCCCAGCGGGAGGGTCAGGGTGAGGGGGGGAGAAACCATATCGGCAACGGGTATAAGTCTTCCACCGCTAGCTCGAAACTCTCAATATAGGGAATACGGTCATGCTGAATACCGATCGACATCCATGCTTCAATGTGGCGGTCAAGGGGGAATGCGGCCGGGTGCACCTGCCGGTGGCGCCCAAGTGCAATATCCTGTGCAACTACTGCAACCGGAAATATGATTGCGTCAATGAGAGCCGGCCCGGGGTCACCAGCGCGGTGCTGAAGCCCAAACAGGCCATCGCTTATTTGGAGCGGGTGCTGGCGCAGGAGCCCCGCATCACCGTGGCGGGGATCGCCGGCCCCGGAGACCCCTTCGCCAACCCCCAAGAGACCCTGGAAACGGTGCGGCTGATTCGGGAGCGCTTCCCGGACCTGTTGCTGTGCCTGGCCACCAACGGCCTGGGGCTGCCGCCGTACCTGGATGAACTGGCGGAGCTCAAAGTCTCCCACGTGACCCTGACGGTGAACGCGGTGGACCCGGAGATCGGGGCCAAGATTTACAGTTGGGTGCGGGACGGCAAGGTCATTTATCGGGGCTTGAAGGCCGCGGAAGTTCTGCTGGCGCGGCAACTAGAATCCATCCGGGGCCTCAAGGCCCGGGGAGTTACGGTCAAGGTGAACACCATCATCATCCCGGGGATCAATGACCGGCACGTGCCCGCGGTAGCCCAAAAGATGGCGGAGTTGGGGGTGGACATCCTCAACTGCATGCCCATGTATCCCAACGCCGACACGCCCTTCGGGGATATCCCGGAACCGCAGCCGGAGCAGATGACCGCAATTCGCCGGGAGGCGGAGAAGCTTATACCCCAGATGCACCATTGCACCCGGTGCCGGGCCGACGCGGTGGGGCTTTTGGAGGCGGACCGCTCCGAGGAATTCCGGGGCTGCCTGTCGGCGTGCGCAAACGCCGTCCCGTCCCCCGCCGACCGCCCATACGTGGCGGTGGCCACCCAGGAAGGGATGCTGGTCAACCTGCATTTGGGGGAGGCGGCCGCCTTCCAGGTCTGGGGTCCCAACCGCGGCGGTTTTCAGATGTTGGAGACCCGTCCGGCCCCCCGGCCCGGAGGCGGGGCGGACCGCTGGTGGACCCTGGCCGAAATTCTTAAGGACTGCCGGGCCGTCCTGGTGAGCGGCATCGGCGACACCCCCCAGGCCATCTTGAGCGAAGCGGGGGTGGAGCCGGTGGTGATGAACGGCTTCATTGACATGGCCCTGGAAGCCATCTACCGGGGCGGCGATCTGGCGGCCCTCAAAGGCCGGCGGGGCGGCGTGGCCGGAGGCTGCTGCAATAAGAGGTCGGGGGAGGGCTGTCTATAAGGCCGGCCAGCCCGGGGAACCTCAGAATTCCAGGCATGGCAGGCATGCATCCGGCGGGCCGGGAGGCCCGCCGTTCCGGGAGTGAGGACCCTGATTTTCTCTGGCCGGGAGCTCAAGTAAGCCTGCCTGACCGGGGCAGGGATTTTTCTCAACCGGGTATTTCACAAGAATGGTTGCCCTGTGAAAAAAGTTACTTTATAATTAAACGTCAGTATTATGCCTGGGTGGTCTCAAGCCGGGGGGCAACCGATCGAACCTCCCGGTAATTTTTTTATTTTTGTAAAGGACGGCAATTATGGTTGTGGGAGAACGAAAACCCCTCTCCGAGATCAAGGAGATGGTGCGTCCGTATGGGAAAATTCTCATCGCCGGGTGCGATACCTGCACCGCGGAATGCCTGAGCGGCGGGCGCAAGCAGGTGGCGGAGCTGGCTGCCGCCCTGGACATGGCCTTCCGCCTGGAAGGCAAAGAGATGGAAATTCTGGAAGTCAGCGTCGATCGCCAGTGCATCCAGGAATTCCTCCTGGATGTCATCGATAAGGCCGAGGCGGCGGACGCAGTGCTCTCCATCGCCTGCGGCGCCGGGATTCAGAGCCTGGCGGAACGCCTGCCGGGGAAAGCGGTGTTCCCGGGCCTCAACACCATGTTCATCGGGGAGACCTCGGGGACCGGCCTGTGGCAGGAGCGCTGCCAGGGGTGCGGCAACTGCGTCCTGGGGACCACCGGGGGCTTATGCCCGGTGACCCGCTGCGCCAAGG
The DNA here is from genome assembly GCA_964398095.1 of uncultured Desulfobacca sp. Lineage (GTDB taxonomy): Bacteria > Desulfobacterota > Desulfobaccia > Desulfobaccales > 0-14-0-80-60-11 > 0-14-0-80-60-11. Next base: position 9,719 of record CAYNMI010000037.1, on the reverse strand, counting down.
GCCTCTTAAACGGCCCCTGCGGCGGCTCCCAGGGGGGCAAATGCGAAGTCTCGGCCACCCTGAAATGCGATGTGCCCTGTATCTGGGCGATGATTTACGACCGCCTGAAAGAGTTGGGGGAACTGGAACGCCTCACGGCCTACTGCGGTCCCAAAGACTGGCGCACCGCGGGCGGCAACGGCCCCCGGCAGTTGGTGCGTAAGGATTAAGCCACCGGAGCAGCCATTGCGGTTGGCATATGCGTAAGGCCGGCTTCATGCCGGCCTTTTCTTTGGGGGGGCGTCCGGACCACCATCCGCAACTGGCGCCATGCAGGTGCAACTGCTTTACGTCGCCCTACCCCACTCCTACGGCACGGTAATCAGACCAATGACGTTATACCTGAGAAGGCTGAGGCTCAGATCAGGGATTATCTTTATTTCGTTTTGGGTTTCCCATAGGGCAAGTACATCAGGTTGGGATCGAGGTCGTACGTCCACGGCGCTCCCGCATTTTTCCAACCGTTTTTCAGGCGCCTCCCATAATTGGGGCTATTTTTATCTTTAACCATATCCCCTTCAAACCCATCGGTAATGCTATAAACGTGCTTAAATCCGGCTTTGGCCAGCAGGTTTACTGCCACGGCGCTGCGATCGCCTGAGCGGCACATATCCAGGATGGTGTCCGTGGGTTTGAACACCTTCTTGACCTCTTTAACAAACTTGGCGTTGTCTTTCATGACATACATCTTCTTTTTGGGATTCCACTTGTAGGTCATAAATTTACTGGGGATATTGACCGCCATGGGGGCATGTCCCACAAAGGCATATTCTTGCGGCGTGCGGCAATCCAGGATTTTGATTTTGTCTGGATTTTTTTGATACATGGCGTAAGCTTCTTTGGCGGTGACATACAGACCCAAGGTGGTTTGTTTTCTCTTGGGAAGCTCAGCCGCTTTTTTCTCCGGAGCGGGGGCGGGCGCTGCAACCGGCGCCGGGGCGGGCGCCGGGGCGGCCGCGGCCGGCTTTTCCGCCGCGGGCGCGGCCGGTTTGGCGGCTTGGGCAAATGAACTCAGCGCCAGGCCACAGACCAATAATGCCGTAAGTAAAAAAATATAAGCCTTTTTGAGCATTTTCTGACTCCTCCTCCTCAATGAACCTCAGCCTTTTCCTCAGTGCAGCAGGGTAACATAATAATTAAAGGATGTACATTAATAGCGAACTAATGTGCCGCTAAGACTCAGGACCCCAAGCCCACTTTTCCTTAGGCTTTCTCGGGGCGCCTGGGGGCTGGGTAGCTAATCGGTTTGCCGGGCCAGCACCGCAAACCACATATTTTCGTCCAGGGTGGCGATATGGGTGAGGGGCGTGGTGGCGAGGCGCGCCAGGAATTTGTCCAACTGGGCCCCCAGGATGCCGGAGAAGATATACCATTGTTTATCCAGAAACTCCGGGATGGCCAGGAGGTCCAGGAGCACGTCCAGGTGGATGTTGGCCAGGACCAGGTCCGCGGCCAGGTGGGCGAAGTCTCTGGCGTCGGCCTGGATGAGGTGGACGTCGGAGCCCCGTTGGTTGTGCTTGAGGTTGCGGGCGCAGGTGAGCACCGCCAGTTCGTTGTACTCCACCGCAATGACCCGCGCCGCCCCCAGGGACAGGGCGGCCAGGGTCAGGATGCCGGTGCCGGTGCCCAGGTCCAGGACCCGGCGGGGCGGGTCCGTTTCATAGACCCGGCGCACCAGCTCCAGGCAGGTGCGGGTGGTGGCATGGTAGCCGGAGCCGAAGGCCAGGCCCGGCTCCATGTGGATGACGATTTCACCCGGGGCCGGGTCCGGGGTCTCCCACACCGGGCAGAGATGGAAGCCCGCCAGGGAGGTTTTTTGTAGGGGGCGGCCCGCCTCCCAATCGGCGTAGCTGAGCGTGGTCTCGGAAGAGTAGCGGGCCTCAGGCTGGGTGGCGATCCAGGCCTTCACCGCCGCCTCCATGGGGCGGGCAAAGAACAGGTAGGAATGATCCCCCTCCCGCCAGCAGCCCAGGAAGTCCGCCGCGGTGAGTTCGTGAGGCGGATAGACCCGGCCCTCGATTTCATAGATGAAGAGATTATCCGGGGGCATGGTGCTCTATTTTAACCACAAAGGGACCAAGGGCATCAAGAAAAATTCAGAAGGGCTTTATAGGAAGGTAAAGACCCCGGCTCATGCCGTGTCCTTGCACCTTATGTATTACTATTTCGCTCGAATTCGCCGGACATTAAGAGTAACTCTGGCGATGGAGGGCACAATTTCGGATCATGTTTAGATATCAGAGGAAATTAATAGATTAATAGAATCTATTATTAAAAGATTACAATTTTTTTCCACTTGCTCGTTGTACAAATTTTCTTCTTTTTTTTGGTTTTGAGTACCCATTTTCACCTAATTCTTTCTGATGATAGCGTGAAATTAGTATATCGTTTAATAAAGCCCTATCATAATCTTGCATATTCTCAAAAGATAGTTTTTTTACTAAGATATCTTTTGCATATTCAAAAGCCAATTTTCCAAAAGCCTCGTCCAAAAAAGAGACAGATGCTATCAGGATATTATCAAACTCAATGGTAATTTTATCTTCTTTATCCCATGAATTAACGATTAGCTCATTTATTATCTGGCCATCTTTTCTGGTAATAGTCTGTTTGCTACATTTATCTTTTAGATTGATTTTCATGGTAATTTCTCATTAAATCAGATAATCTTCTGCATCAGATAAGAAATAAAATCCTTCTTTATCAGTATTTATAATCAGTTTTATTGTAGTTCCACCGAATGGTAATGCCATTTTTTGTTTTAAAGTTTTACCTTGGTCAAATTTCCAAAAAACCTTGCCACCCCCTGAGATAATGCACATATGACCTTCATTTACTGCCACAAAACTTTTTATATGATTAAGTCCAAGTCCTGCCTTCTCTGGGCGTGAGGAAACTCCTGATTCAGTGGCAAGAATAATTGACTCATGAGCATCAGACAAACTCGCGTATTTATCGGCATTTTTCAGGGATTCTAAAATCCCTATGCCAAGATCAGCTATGCATAAACGTAATTGCCTTTTTCTCGGATAAGTCCAGGCGCAAACATAATAATTTTGGGTACCACTATGGTCAACAACATTTGTCATCAACTCTTGTAAACTCATACTCAATGAACCCTTAAGGCCCCCAGAAAGGTTCACATGTTCACCAATTATTTCCATCAATGTCTCAGTTAGAAGAGCATCTAAGCCAGTTACCCTTTTTACTTGAACCTTCCCGGTACGCAACCAATTTGGCTGTATAGGATCGGTTTCTAAACGAAAAAATTTATTAAACCCAATTTCGCTGAGAAATCTTTGGAGTGAACGCTTTCGGGGTTTTATATATGAACACTTTTTCCCTTGACGCATACTTTCGGAAATCGCGGCAGTGAGCATTACGATCCCGAAGGGCGTTAGTGATTCTGATTTGCTCAGGTCAAAACACAATTCTTCTTCGGGTGTCTCCCTGGCTAGATGGCATAAATTAATCATTTTGACTGAAAAGGCAATGCTTTGCCTTTTGGGATAAGGCAATACGAGCATATATAACCATAGCCCATTAAAAATTAAATTCAGGTTCTCGTTATATTTATAATCTTTATCGGCAAAATTTTCCACATATATAAAGAATCTGGAGGCGTCAAAGACATGATTACCAAAAATTAGGAAGGCATCATTTTTCAAAACACGCCGTGGCCCTGGACACAATGTACTTGAATTTTCTGCGTTCCTGAGGTTAATATTATTAATTCAGCCTGAGGGCTACCAACCTGAGGAAGGTCGTCATGGAACTCAAAGGGAAAGTGCACAAGTTTGGGGATGACGTCAATACCGACGAGATCATCCCGGCCCGGTATCTCAACACCTCGGATCACCAGGAACTGGCCAAGCACGCCATGGAGGACGCGGATCCGGAGTTTGTCAACAAGATGCAGCCCGGGGATTTCATCGTGGCCGGCAAGAATTTCGGCTGCGGCTCCTCCCGGGAGCACGCCCCCATCGCCCTGAAGGCGGCGGGCATCGCCGCGGTGATTGCCGGAAATTTCGCCCGGATCTTCTTCCGCAACTCCTTCAACATGGGATTGCCCATCTTTGCATCTGAAGAGGCCGCGGCGGCGCTGCAAAACGGCCAGGAAATCAGCGTGGACCTGGACACCGGGGTCATCACCGATTTGACAACCGGTAAAAAATACCCCAGCCAGGCCATCCCGCCCTTCATGCAGGAATTGCTCGCCGACGGCGGCCTCATGGCCTTTGTGAAAAAACAACTGGAGGCGAAATCAGCATGACTTCTTATAACATCGCGGTTATTCCCGGGGACGGCACCGGCCCGGAAGTGGTGGCCGAGGGCATCAAGGTGCTCAAGGCCGTGGCGGGTCCCGCGGGCCTGAAATTCGACTATACCTATTACGACCTGGGCGGCGAGCGCTACAAGCGCACCGGCGAGACCCTGCCGGAGTCGGTGATCCAGGAATTGCGGCAGTTCCCGGCCATCTATCTGGGGGCCATCGGCCACCCGGACGTAGCCCCGGGCATCCTGGAGAAAGGCATCCTCCTGAAGGCCCGCTTCGAGTTAGACCAGTACATCAACCTGCGCCCCGTGGTCCTCTATCCCGGGGTGGACACGCCCCTGAAGGACAAGGGCCCCGAGGACATCGATTTCGTGGTGGTGCGGGAGAACACCGAGGGCCTCTACGCCGGCGCCGGGGGCTTCCTGAAATACGGCACCCCGGATGAAGTGGCGGTGCAGGAGTCCATCAATACCCGGAAGGGCGTGGACCGCTGCCTGAAGTTCGCCTTTGAGCTGACCCGGAAGCGGGACCGGGCCAAGAAGCTCACCCTGGTGGCCAAGACCAATGTCCTCACCTTTGCCTCCAACCTGTGGTTCCGGGCCTTTGAGGCCATGGCGCCGCAATACCCGGACGTGACCACCGACTATGCCCACGTGGACGCCACCTGCATGTGGTTTGTCAAAAACCCCGAGTGGTTCGACGTGGTGGTGACGGATAATTTGTTCGGCGATATTATCACCGACCTGGGGGCGATGATTCAGGGCGGCATGGGCGTGGCCGCGGGGGGCAATATCAATCCCGCAGGAGTGTCCATGTTTGAACCCATCGGCGGCTCGGCCCCCAAATATACCGGCCTCGGGGTGGTCAACCCCCTGGCGGCCATCGCCGCGGCCCAGATGATGCTGGACCAGCTAGGAGAGGCCAAGGCCGCGGCCGCGGTGGAAGCCGCCATCAAAAAGACCGCGGTCAGCGACATGAAGTCCATGGCCGCTGGCAAAATGGGCCTGACCACCAGCCAGGTGGGAGACAAGGTGGCCCAGTACGCCGTGGAATTGATATAATTAGTTGTGAGCAGGTAGCGGTTAGCAGATAGTAAGTGCAATGGAAAATTCTTTTCCTAACTGCTAACTGCTCATTGCTAACCGCTATCTTCCCAGGAGAGATTGTCGGCATGGGTGCATATAAGGTCGCAGTAGTGGGGGCCACCGGGGCGGTGGGGCAGCAAATGGTGGCCTGTTTGGCGGAGAGAAATTTCCCGGTGGCGGAGTTGGTGCCCCTGGCGTCGGAGCGCTCCATCGGCCGCACCGTGTCTTTTCAAGGCCGGGAGATTCCGGTGCAGGTGTTGTCGGAGGATTCCTTCGGCGGGGTGGAGATCGCCCTGTTTTCCGCCGGGGGCGGCATCAGCAAGAAATTCGGTCCCATTGCCGCCCGGGCCGGGGCGGTGGTGGTGGACAATTCCAGCGCCTGGCGGATGGACCCGGACGTCCCCCTGGTGGTCCCGGAGGTCAATCCCCAGGACATCGGGCTCTATACCAAAACGGGTATTATTGCCAACCCCAACTGCTCCACCATCCAGATGGTGGTGGTTTTGAAACCCCTGCACGACGCGGCCCAAATCAAACGGGTGGTGGTCTCCACCTATCAGGCGGTGTCCGGCACCGGCCAAAAGGCCGTGGATGAGTTGGCGGATCAGGTGCGGGCCCTGCTATCCTGTAAGGATGCCAAGCACAAGGTCTATCCCCACCGGATTGCCTTCAATTGTCTGCCTCACATCGACGTCTTCCTGGAAAACGGCTACACCAAGGAAGAGATGAAGATGGTCAACGAGACCCAGAAGATCTTGGGAGACGACAGCATTCAGGTGACGGCCACCACGGTGAGGGTGCCGGTGTTCTACGGCCATTCGGAGGCGGTGAATATCGAGACGGCCCGCAAGCTCACGGTGGCGGAGGCCCGGCAGATTTTGGCGGAGGCCCCGGGGGTCAAGATGGTGGATGACCCGCTCCGCAACCAGTACCCTATGCCTTTGGACGCCGCGGGTCAGGACCTCACCCTGGTGGGGCGCATCCGGGAGGATTTTAGCATCGACAACGGCCTGAATTTTTGGGTGGTGGCCGACAACCTGCGCAAGGGGGCCGCGACCAACGCGGTCCAAATCGCTGAGCTCCTGATCCGGGATTATTTGAGGAAGTAGCGGTCAGTAGTCAGTAGTCAGTAGTCAGTTTCGTTTAAAAAGGCACAATTTCAGAGAATATTGCCGATCTTTCATTGATGACCGGCAATTTCAAAAATCCACTGACCACTGACCACTGACAACCGGCAACTGGCAACTGACTGCTCCGAAGGAGCAGGCTTATGCGCATCATCGCCGGCGCCTTAAAGGGCCGCTCATTGGCCCCGGTGAAGGGTCGGATCCGGCCCACGGCCGCCAAGGTCCGGGAGGCGATATTCAACATCCTCGGGCCCGCGGTCACGGGAATTCGAGTCCTGGACCTGTTTGCCGGCACCGGCGCCCTGGGGATCGAGGCCCTGAGCCGGGGCGCAACGGCCGCAGTGTTTGTGGAAGAGCACCCCGGGGCGTTAAAGGTGCTGCGGCGCAACCTTACGGACCTGGGCCTCATGGACCGGAGCGCCGTCTGGCCCCTGCCGGTGGCCGCGGCCTTGAAGAAACTGGCCGGCCGGGGCGAACGCTTCGGCCTGGCCTTCCTGGACCCGCCTTACGGCGGCGGGGCGGCGGTGGCGGCTTTAGGAGCCCTGGCCGTTTTTGACCTCCTCCTCCCCGGAGCCCCGGTGGTGGTGGAGCACAGCCGCCGGGAGACCTTGCCGGAGGTCTGCGGGCAACTGGAGCGCCTGGAAGTGCGGCGTTATGGCGACACCCAGGTGGCGTTCTATCTGGTGGCAGAACCAGCCCAACAGGAGTATAAGTAACTCATGCCCGATATTGTCGTATATCCCGGCTCTTTCGACCCCATCACCAACGGCCATCTGGACCTGATCCAGCGGGGCTTGAAAGTCTTTGACCGGATCATCGTGGCGGTGGCCACCAACGCTTTTAAAAAATCCCTCTTCACTATCGAGGAGCGCATGGAGATGATCCGGGTATCCCTGGCGGATTGCCCCATGGTCACCATTGACAGTTTCGAAGGCCTGCTGGTCAATTACGCCAAGCGCCAGAAAGCCCGGGCCATCTTGCGGGGTTTGCGGGCCGTCACCGATTTTGAGTATGAATTTCAATTGGCTATGATGAACCGCCGGCTGGAGCCGGAGATTGAAACGGTGTTTCTCATGACCGGCCTGCGCTGGGTATTCTTAAGTTCCAGCATCCTCAAGGAAGCCGCGGTGCATGGCGGCGACATCGAGGGCATGGTGCCGGAAATCGTAGTTCACAAACTGCGGGAAAAATTCGGCATAAAGTGAGGGGCAAAAAGCCTGTGCGCATCTGCGTCATCGACGGCCAGGGCGGCGGCATCGGCGCCGCGCTCATCAAGCGCCTGAAAGAGGTCTACCAGGAAGAGCACGAGGTCATCGCCTTGGGCACCAATGCGGTGGCTACCGCCCAAATGATGAAGGCCCGGGCTAACCGGGGGGCCAGCGGGGAAAACGCCATCGTGCGCACCGTGGCCACGGCGGACGTTATCCTGGGTTGCCTCTCCATTGTCCTGGCCAACTCCATGATGGGGGAATTGACCCCCCAGATGGCTGAAGCCATCGCCTCGTCCCCGGCGCGGAAAATTTTGCTCCCCCTGACCCAGGAGGCGGTGGAGATCGTCGGCCTGATTCCCGAACCTCTCCCCCACCTGGTGGACAAGATCGTCAGCCAGAAGTTAAAGGAGATCATCGACCATGTGTGAAGCCACGGCTTACCTGTTAAAAAACGGCCAGGAGGAACTGGTCCTCAAGGATGTGGACGTTATCGAACCGGATGGCGATCAGGTTCGCATTGTCAATATATTCGGGGAACAGAAGGTCTTGAAGGCCGAAATTCACAGCCTGAATCTGATCAACCACAAGGTGTTGCTGGTGGAGAAGGCTTAATTTTTGAAGGTCTTCCCTGCGTGCTAGGCCTTGAGCTATGAAAGAATTAACTTTTCTTTAAGAGAACGACTTTTGAACATCCGCATCCATCCCCATGCTCAAGAACGAATGCTGGAACGCGGAGCTGACGAAGCCGAAATCATTGCCACCATCCAAGAAGGAGAGAAATTCCCGGTCAAATTCGGACGCACCGGTTTTCGGCGAAATTTTCGGGTTTCTGGCCAGTGGCGGGGCCGATCTTATCATAATAAACAAATTGAGGCGTACGCGGTGGCAGAAGATGGTTGGTTAGTTTTGACGGTGATCGTAAAATATTTTTAAGGGGTCTCATATGAAATTGACTTACGATTCCCGTTATAACATTGCTTATATCCGACTTCAGGCAAAGAAGGCGGGAGTGGAGACCATCCGTATCAGCGATGAACTCAATGTGGATTTGGCTCCAGACGGCACGGTTTACGGTATTGAATTGCTCAACGCCAATGTCCAGTTGTTAACTGAAGACCGGGGCAAACTGGTCATCATCAATGAAGCCTTGGGGGGACGCCGGGAAATCAATTTGGATGAGCCTGAATTAAGATAGGGTGGGGATTTCCCACCCTATCTTTGCTTCTTCCTTGGGATACTACAGAACTGTCTCTGCCGGCGGTGTATTAGCCCGCGCGGGCTCTATTTTTTACCGAAAACCGAAAACCGTCCTTACTTCACGGTCACGTATTTGCCGCCTTTGACTTCCAGGACGTACACCCCTGCGGTGCCGGCCCGCTGCACATCGTGGTCCTTATTGAAAGACAGCTTACCGGTGACCCCGTTGAAGTCCTTCACGGTATCCAGGTATTTCTTGATCCCCGCGGAGGTGGGGCCGTCCTTTTTCATGCCGTCCAGGATCATGGAGGTGCCGTCATAGGAGAGGGCGGCGAACATGATATTGTAAGGGTCTTTATTCTTCTTGGCTATCTCGTTGTAATCCTTGACGAAGGCCTTATTCTTGGGGGTGTTGTAGTTTTCGTCATACTCGCCCCCGATGACGTGGCCTTCGGCGGCTGGGCCCGCCAGCTTGATATAGGCCGGATTCATGTCGCCGTAGACCCCCAGAATCTTCTGCTTCATCCCCAACTGCCGGGCCTGGGCCGCGGCGGGCGCAGTCTCGGGGGTGTAGCCGGGGATGAACAGGATATCAGGTTTAGCGGCCTTGATCTTGGTAAGCTGGGGCTTGAAATCCAGGGAACCCCGCATGAAGGATTCCGTGGCCACTACCTTGATGCCGTGCTTTTCAAAGAACTTGGTGAAAAGTTTGGAGCAACCCTTGCCGTAGGGCTCGTTGGAGTACAGAATAGCCACGGTCTTGGGCTTCCAGTTTTTGGCCACG
>CAYNMI010000036.1:10872-13590 GCA_964398095.1 uncultured Desulfobacca sp. | reverse complement strand
ATCTCCATGCCTGTCATTCTGAGGGAGCGAAGCGACCGAAGAATCTCATAACCAGGTGAAAATACGAGATTCTTGCGCTCAGGATGGCAGAATCCCTTTTTGCAAGAACCTCTCTGGGCAATTACTACAACCTGCGAGACGATCGCAAAAGGTTTGCCTTCGGCTGCCGTCCCTCCTTCCCAGAAAGTTCCTGTCAAGAGTTCCTTGAGCCGGCAAATCGTATAACATATTATAATAACTTGATATAAGTGACTTCGGGCTCGTTTGGCAAAAAGCTAAGCAGAGACGGCATCTGGCTCAGTTCACGGCAGACGATTATCGGTGGAGGGATGTTTGGAATCGACTCCTGACCAAAACCACTAGGGGCGAGCGATCCGGCGCCGGGCGGCCCCGTAAGTGTCCTGGATGATCCTGGCCGAGACCTGCTCCATGGCCCGGCTCATGGCCTGGGCCAGGCCCTGGGGGGTTTTCTCCCACATGGGTTCCAACGCCCGGTAGTTTTTCTGGAAGACCACCCGCTGGGGCAGTTCCGCCTGCGTGGTGTCCAGGAGGGTGACCGTCAGGCCCAGGGCCGCGTGCCAGCCGTCGGGGGCGTCCACTTCCTGAAAGTCCGCCACGCCGCCTTCCAGGAGGAAGCGGTGCCGGCCGGTGTCGCCGGGGCCAAATACGGCCTTAAAAAGGCCCGAGGCCCGCAGGTCCCGGAGGAGATAGTCGGTGACCAGGTAGCCGGGATTGACCCGCCAGCGGCTGTAATTATAGACCTGGCTCTTGTAGGGCTGGGGCTGGTAAACCATGTTATGGGTATTAAAGGCCTGGGCCACGGAAAACAGGTGCACCTTGATGGCCGCCGGGACCTGGGTGGCGCTGCGTCCCATGGGGGCGGGATATTCCAGGATGTACCGGTTGATCAGCATGGGGGGCTTGCCGCAGCCGGCCAGGAGGGGAACCAGGAGGAGCGCCGCCAGGGCCAGGCGCCAGGACGGTCTCAGGCAGCGGCCCGCCTGGGGGCGCCGCGGCTGCCGGGGCCGGGGGATCGGGTCAGTCATGGCCTTCATTCATTCCACCTTTTCTTGGGGGGCTTGCCGAACAGGAGGTCCGAGGGGCGGTCGTAGATTCGCTGGAGGAGCATCTCCATGGTCTCCGAACTCTGGCGGAAGTTGTTGCTGGCGGCTTGCAGTTCCCGGGCGATATCCCGGGTTTTGCCCATGGTGGACGGGAGCTGCATGCCCAGGACCTGGTCATTGATGGTGGCGAGCATGGTCCGGGCCCCTTTCAGGGTATCCTGGGCCTCGGCCAGGACCTGCTCCAGACGGGCGTTGGCCAGGGTCTTGTCCGCCCGGGCGGTCAGCCGCTCCAGGTTGCCGGCGGAGGCGTTCAGCCGGGTCATGATGCTGCGCATTTCTTTGCCCTTGAGAAAATCTTCCATGGCCTTGGTGGTGGCGATCAACTGGTCGGAGATGCCCTTGGCGTCGACCTGACTGAACTTCTTGACAATATCGTTGATGCCGGTGACGAGGCGCTGGATTTCCGAGGGCCGGGAAGGAATGATGGGATACTCCGAGGGAAACTCGATCTTGGGAGAGAGGTCCGGCTCCCCCGGCCTGCGCATATCCAGCTCGACGAACATGATGCCGGTGATTCCCGCGGCCTTGAGTTGCGCCACGGTATTTTTTTGCAGGTTATCCCGCATGTTGATCTTCATCACCACGCCGATGAGGCGGTTGTCCGGGGCCACCCGGATGCTTTCCACCCGGCCGACATCAACCCCCCGGTACTTGACGGCGGAATCCACCTGGAGGCCCTGCACCGATTCATCAAAATAGCTGACGTAGGTCTGGCCCTTCTGAAAGTAGCTGGTGGCGCCCACCCAGATGATCGCGACCACCCCCAGACAGACGCCCAGGATGACAAAGAGCCCGATGATCAGATTGGTGGTTTGTTTGGCCATGTCAGGTCCCTTGGGGGTTGGGTCCGGCGGGCGGCCGGCGATTGAAGAAATTCACCACCCGGGGGTCGGTGGAATGGTCCTTCAATTCCCGGGGATCGCCTTCGGCAATGATGCCCTTGGCGGCCTTATCCAACATGATCACCCGGTGGGCGATATTAAAAATGGACTCCAGTTCATGGGTGACGATGACCATGGTGGTCCCCATCCCGGCGTTGATACTCTTGATCAGGGTGTCCAGTTCCACCGAGGTGACGGGGTCCAGCCCGGCGGAGGGCTCATCGAAGAAGAGGATCGTGGGGTCCAGGGCCATGGCCCGGGCCAGCCCGCCCCGCTTCTTCATACCCCCGGAAATCTCCGAGGGCAGGTGGTTTTCGTACCCCGCCAGGCTGACCAGCCCCAGTTTCATCCGGACGATGAGGTCGATGGTGGGCCCATCCAGGTCCGTGTAGGCATGGAGGGGCAGGGCGATGTTTTCCGCCAGGGTCATGGAGCCGAAGAGAGCCCCGGACTGAAAGAGCACCCCCAGGTCCAGGCGCACCCGGTGCAAGACCCGCTCGTCATCGGTGTTGATGTTAACCCCGTTGACCAGGACCTGGCCGGCGGCTGGGGTGTAAAGGCCGATCATATGTTTCATCATGGTGGACTTGCCGCAGCCGCTGCCCCCCAGGATCACCAGGATTTCTCCCGGGTTGACCTGAAAGCTCACCCGCTCAAAGATGGTATTATCCCCGAATCGGGCGGTCAACCGGTCCACGACGATGACCGGGGTT
>CAYNMI010000036.1:0-10772 GCA_964398095.1 uncultured Desulfobacca sp. | reverse complement strand
ATATATGGAGATATTGGAAGACCAGGGCAAAGGCCGAATCGGTCACGATAATGAGAAAAATCGCCGCTACCACGGCGGCAGTGGTGGCGGAGCCCACCGCCTCAGCCCCGCCCCTGACCTCAAAGCCTCGCTGGCAGCCGATCCCGGCGATGAGCATGGCAAAGACGCCGGATTTGATCAGGCTGGTGATGATATCCAGCAAGGTCAGGCTGTGCTGGGTTTCCTTCAGGTAGGTGTAAACCGTCAGATCCAACCCCAGGACGCCCACAATCACGCCGCCCAGGATGCCGAAGAGGTCGGCATAGATCGTGAGCAGGGGCACCACGATCATGGTCGCCAAAACCTTGGGCACGGCCAGAAACCGGACGGGATTGAACCCCATGGAGGTGAGGGCGTCCACTTCTTCGTTGACCATCATGGTGCCGATTTCCGCGGCAAAGGCCGATCCCGACCGTCCGGCCACCAGGATGGCGGTCATGATGGGCCCCAGTTCCTTGACAATGGCGATGGCCAACAATGCGGCCACGTAGATATTGGCCCCGAACTGCTTGAGTTGGAGGGACGACATGAAGGCCAGGATGAGGCCCAACAGCAGGCCGATGAGCCCCACAATGGGCAGCCCGTCCACCCCGGCCCGCTTCATGTAAAAGGCCACGTCCTGCCACCGCACCGCCCGGGGATGAAAGACCGCATGGACCAAAGCCCCCAGAAGTTCCCCCAAAAAAATCAGCACCCGCTTGAAATCATTGAGAATGAAGCGGGTCTCTTCCCCCACCCGTTCCAGGAGGTTGCCGGCCTGGCGCTCGGCGATGAGCGGCGGGGTGGTGAGGGCTTGGGGGTCAATGAGCCCCATGATCCCCCGGGCCTTGGGGGAGAGGTTCACGAGCTCAACCGTCAAGGACCGGCCCCGGGCTTCGATCTCCAGTTCCATCAGGGCCAGGGCCCCGGCGCTGTCCAGGTAGTCCACGCCGGCCAGGTCCACGGTGAGGGCGGCGGGGATCATCTCCAGGAGGCGGGTGTGCACTTCGGCGTTGAAGGCGTGGAGGTTATCCAGGGCAAGCCGGCCGGTGACCGTGAAGGTGACGGGCCCGCCTCGATTGCCGCTCACTTGAATAGTATGGCTGTGCCCTGGGACTCTGGCTTTTTCCATTATTGTTAAAGAAAAGCTTGGTGGACTGACACCGGAGGCGGCGGCCGGGCTTGGGACCTGCAAGCCTCCGGCGGGACGACCCTCAGGTATTAAAATCTATGGCCAGGAACTCCTTTTCCGTGAGCCCCCATCTCTTAAGCGCTTCTTCAGCGCTGATGGCGACGGCTATGAGGCCGATCACCTTATCCTCGCGGACCAGGGGAACGCAGATGATATAGAGTTCGGAGCCGTTCTGCAGAAAGAACCTCTGCTGCTGGATCTTTTTGGTATTGATGGTCTTGATCACCAGGTCGTAGCTGGAGAAGTTTGAGGCCTTCTGACTGGGGGGGTGGACCGCCAAGGTCTCCCCCAGCGGGTTCAGGACGCCGATCCGGAAAGGGCACATGCGGCATAACTTGATGGCCTGGGGTTCGGTTTTTTCCAGGATGGCGCTGATCGCGGCCACATTCTTCTTGGCCACCGGCGCCAGCAAGGGGGCGGTGAGTTTGGCGAGGCAATTTTTTATTTCTTTTTTGAAGGTGGCGGCCGCGGGGCTCAACGGTGGCTCTTTGGCCTGGCACCCGAAGGCAAAGATGGCCACACAGACCAGCATCACCCAGTATTGGGTCCTCGACCTGCATCCCCGGCTCACAATCATGTGTCTCATAATCGTTCTTCCAAATCGCTGTCTATCAGTCTACTTATATCCTATTTATCGGTTAACTGCCAAAAGAATCAAGAGAAAATGAGTAAAAATGCCTGAAGGCCAACCCAGGAGGGGGATGCGAGCCGGAGAACTCTCAAGGTGGGGATTGGGGGACCCGGCCAACCGATTCAGAAAACCATGGCCACCGATTGACAAACACCGGCAAAATTGAGTAAGATAACTTGGATAATAGTATACTTAACAAATAACTTGCTGGCTGACCGGGTAGCGGCCCGCAAGGCGTGGATGATTTCATACCCCAGGAGGACGGGTATGGTGGTTTTCAAGGGAAAGGGTCCAAGGGGCAGGGGTCTCCCTTGGGGCAAAGCCTGGTGCTCATACCGCCGGGAGGGCGATTATGGGTTGCCCGGTTACGGTCCGGCCATGTGGTGGGATATCCCCGCGGCCAGGTCCTATGCCACCCCGGAAGAGGAACTGGCGGATCTGAGGTGCCGGGTCCAGATGTTGACCCGAGAACTGGAGATGGTCCACCGGCGCATCGCCGAGGTGGAGCAAGAAGTAGATCAGACCCTGGACGGCTAGCGGAAATCAGTCCTTCAACGATCCCAGGGCCATGGTCTGTCCGGACTTGAGGCGAACCGCGGCGTCCGGCATGGGGAGCAAGGCGCACCTGCTTAAGGTTGTCCTGGTGGCTTGCCAAGGTGAAACCAGGTGCTTTGCCCACGTGCTGTTGAATGCCCTGGACCTCAAGGCCCGGGGTCCTACCTGGAAGCCGGTTTCACCTCACTGACCTTCTCATTTGCCGGCCGCCTTCGCCCCCGGAGGGCGAACGGCCCCAGTCGCGCCGGGGCGAGCGGCGCCCCCGCCGGCATTCCCGCATTGCCCCCGGCCCGCCCCGCAAACTTCCTCTTATACCAAGTTGCCGCCATATTAAGGTAATTCTATCTTTATCACAACCCATGGAGGGGCGGTTCGCAAACCGCTACAATTCGTAATATTACTTGTTTGACGGCAACTTGGTATTAGGGTATTTCCCGGGCTTCGGCCGACGCCAGGGCCAGTTTGGCTTGGAGCAGCTTCCGGTATTTGGCCGCGGCCTTGTTCAGGTCCTTGGCCGCCATGGCCTTGAGAAGGTCGCCCTCCAGTTCGGCCACGTCCAGGCGCTGGTAATAGTCCATGGTCTCCTTGAGGTGCGCCAGGACGATCTTGCCCGTCAAGATGGGATGATTGTTGGTGACATTGGCATCCGTAAAGCAAATGCCGTGTTCCAGTTCCACCTCCAGGCCGGTGACGAAGTCTTGCAGGAGAATGGGCATCCCGGCGACGTTGATCTCATCGAGAATCACCTGGGCCTCCTCGGGCATTACCTTCGCCTCCGTCAATTTGGTCCAATCCCTGATGTTAAGCGCCTTGCAGACTCGCTGCACTTCCTCCACGGTGACATATACGGGCAGTTCCATAACCTGCTCCTTTCCGGCTTAGTTAGTCCCTTGGCAAGCTGTGTCATAGTGCGCCCGGCGCACCCTGCATTAACCTTGAACTTTGGACCTTGAACCTTGAACTTTGCCTTAGGCCAGGCGCTTAAAGTCAAAATTCTCCCGGGCCAGTTCGTCCTTCAGGGCGCTGATGTCCAGTTGCTTCTGGATGGCGGCCTGGATTTCGGCGCTGCCCCGGATATCGCCCAGGAGGATGGCGCCCACCAGGAGATTATCCCGGATCACCAACTTGCGGTAGGTCTTTTTGGCCTCATCCCGGTGGACGATGGCGGCCAGCTTGCCCTCGGCATCGATGTCGCCCGCGGCCACCAGGTCGATCCCCACCACCTTGAGGACGTTGGAGGGCAGGGTGCCTTCGTAGGTGGCCGCCTGTCCCGCCATGGCGGCGCCGGCCACCCGGCCCTGCTCCAGGGCCGCGGGCCAGATACCGTAACCGCGCCCCCGGTGCTCGATGAGGTCCCCGGCCGCGAAAATGTCGTCCCGGGAGGTTTGCATGCGGTCATCCACCTTGACCCCTTTGTCGATATCCAGACCCAGGGCCTGGGCCAGGGTGAGAACCGGCCGCACCCCGGCGGAAATGAGCACCAGGCCGCCCCGGAGGGTTTCACCGCCTTTGAGGCGGACCTGCAGGCCGTCCGGGCCGGCGGCGATCTCTTCGGTCACGGCCCCCAGGTGAAAGGTAAAACCCATGTCCTCCATCTGCCGCTGCAGGAGGGCGGCTCCGGGGACGTCCATCTGGCGGGGCAGGAGCCGGGGAAAAAACTCCACCACGATAATTTTCAGGCCCAGCTTGCGCAGGCCGTTGCCGGCCTCGAGACCCAGGAGGCCGCCGCCGATCAACACCGCGGTTTTGGCTTGGGCCGCGGCCTGTTTGATCCGGTCGGCATCGGCCAGGGTCCGCAGGGTAAAGACCCCGGCGGAGTCGGCCCCTTTGATGGGCGGGACAAAGGAGTTGCCGCCGGTGGCCAGGAGAAGCTTGTGGAAGGGGAAGCGCTCCCCGGTCTCGGTCTCGATGATTTTCCGGGCGGGGTCGATCTTGGTCACCCGGGTGTTGAGATGCAGCTCCAGCCGCTGCTGGGCGTACCAGTTCGGGGGATGAATGATGATCTGGTCCGCGGCCTTTTCCCCGGCCAGGTACTCCGGCAGGGCCGGGACATAATAGAAGGGCTGGGACTCCCGGGTGAAGATGATAATTTTGCCTTGGGGGTCATATTTCCGAATATTTTCCGCCGCGGCGTTGCCCGCCACGCCATTGCCGATGATCACATACGTCATGCCGATCTCCTTAACGCCAGGTATGACCGCTGCTTAGGGTTTGCCGCCGGTGGACCGGGGGCGAGGGGCGGGAGGCTGCCGTGCCTGGGCCTGGATTAAAGGAACCGGGTCATGCGGGGATTCATAATGACCCGAGAACTCCCGACCATTGTTCAATACGTAATCACGACCGGGAGGAAAAACCAGCCCCCCAGCGGGTTATTTTCCGGTGTCGTCGCCGGAGCCGACCACCGGTAAGACCTGGTCGACCTTAAAGAACACCAGGAAGCGGGGGCCCTCCTGCTTTTCCTGCGCCGCCGGGTAGGTCCGGCGGCGCAGAGAATAGAGCAGGTCGGTGTCCTGCTCCTCCCGGGTCTTGGTGAGATAGAGCCTTTTGCCCTGGTAGCCGGGGCCCGCTTCCAGAAAAAGGTAGGCCGCCTGGGGGTTGGCTTGCAGGTTATTATGGGTCAGGCGGTGGGGCATGATAAAGGCCACGGTCCCGTCCGCCATGACGTGGGGCCGGGCGAACACCGCCACGTTGACCTTACCGGCCGCGTCGGCCGTGGCCAGTACCCCATGACCTTTGGATTCCTCAAAATAGGCTTTTAGATCCATGTTGGTACTCCTGCAGTGCTGGCACGAAAATAAGTTGTTGGCCGGGTGGTCAGCTCAATGCAGTCCTGACCATTGGTCAAAATAATAATTATCCAATGATAAATATTATCATAATAGTCAAGAAAACCCCAGGATTTTATTTTAATAAGGATTGATCTTCCTGCCGTCAACGCCCCCCGGTCGCCAAGATTAATTATCCGAGAGGAGTTTTTCTTTATGGTATTTTGCGGCAGGGTGCCCTAAAATGGAGCCCATTGTATTTCCCCTATTTTACTGAGCCTTCACTTGGGCTAACCGCCAGCCAGGCTCTTGATGACCAAAGCCTGGGAGAGGCGGCAAGTCCTGGAACCCCGACAGGGACTGACGGCAGACTTGGCCGACGACTACAGAATCTATGAGCGCTGAGATCAGCTACAACCGGGTGAGCCGGCTGGTTTGCCTCGTGGCCAGCCTGGCCCTGCTGGCCGTGGGTTGCGCCATGGTGGGCCCGGACTACGCGCCCCCGTCGGTCAAGGTGGAGCAGACCTGGCTGGAGACCGCGAATAAAAAGGTGCAAACCGCGTCGGTGAACTATAAGGACTGGTGGCAGGTCTTTAAAGACCCGGCCCTCAACCAGCTCATCAACACGGCCTACCGGGAGAACCTGCCGCTCCGGATTGCCGGGGTGCGGGTCCTGCGGGCCCGGGCCCAACTGGGCGCTGCCGTCGGGGAGTTCTATCCCCAAACCCAACAAGGGTTAGGTAACTATACCAGGACCCGTCTCAGTCAAAGCGACCCCAGCGCTGTCGGCTCCAATCAATTTACCTATGGCAGTGCCCAGATAGGACTCGGCGCCAATTGGGAATTGGATTTCTGGGGGAAATTCCGCCGGGGCATCCAGTCCGCCGATGCCACCCTGCACGCCTCCATCGCCGATTATGACAATGTCCTGGTGAGTCTCACCGGAGACGTGGGGGCTAACTACATCAACATTCGGACCATCGAAAAACGGTTGGCCATCGCCCGGGAAAACGTCAGAATCCAGACCGAGAGTCTTAAGATTGCCACGGCGCGGTTTTTAGGGGGCACCACCTCGGAACGGGACGTGGAGCAGGCCAAGACCGAGCTGGCCGGCACCGAGGCCAGCATTCCCTCCCTGGAGAGCGAACTCCGCCAGTCGAAAAACGCCCTCTGCGTGTTGCTGGGTAAGCCGCCCCAGGAACTGGCGGAGCTCATGAAGGGCACCGCGCAAATTCCGGCGCCCCCGCCCCAGGTGGCGGTGGGTATCCCGGCGGACCTGCTCCGGCGGCGGCCGGATATTCGCAGCGCCGAATTGCAGGCCATGGCCCAATGCAGCCAAATCGGGGTGGCCAAGGCCGAGCTCTATCCGGCCTTCTCCTTGATGGGGACGGTTGGTTTTACTTCGAGCGATCTGGCCACATTCTATCTGGGTAATCTGGGCCAGTGGCCCAGCCGCACCACCTCCTTCGGCCCCTCTTTCCAGTGGAATATCTTAAATTATGGCCAGATCACCAACCAGGTGCGGGTCCAGGACGCCCGGTTCCAGGAACTCCTGATTACCTATCAGAACGCGGTCCTCCAGGCCCAGCAGGAAGTGGAGGACAGCCTGATCGCCTTCATCAAGTCCCAGGAACGGGCCAAATTTCTGGTGGAGAGCACCGCCGCGGCCAAGCGCTCCCTGGACCTGGCCATCATCCAGTACCGGGAGGGGATTACCGATTTTACCACCGTTCTTACGGCCCAGCAGGCCCTCCTGGCCCAACAAAACAGCCTGGCCGTCACCCTGGGCGATATCGCCCGCAACCTGGTGGGGCTGTATCGGGCCCTGGGGGGCGGCTGGCAGATCCGGGAGGGCCACGATTTCGTGCCGCCCGCAGTCAAGACGGCCATGGCCGAGCGCACCAATTGGGGCCGCCTGCTGACTCCGGTGACGCTGCCGCCGCCCGCAGAGAGCCAGCGGCATCTGATCCGCGCCCCGGAATGGTAAGGGGCCCCAGCCGGTTCGGCCTGTCGCGGTGGGGTTGGCCGGCCGGCTATATCAAGCACAGGATGTGAGTGAGGTTGCATTTTATGAAAACCCGGGGGAAGCCGAAAATCCAGACGGGGGAAAGAGACCCGGCGTTGCGGCGCTGCCGCCGGGCCGCGGCCGGGGCGCTGATTCTGGCACTCGTGGCCTTCAGTTCCGCCTGCGGCGATCGGAATGCCTACAAGCCGCCGCCGCCGCCCAAGGTCACGGTGAGTCAGCCGGTGAAACGGCTGGTGACCGATTACCTTGAATTCACGGGCAACACCCAGGCCATCAACACGGTGGAACTTCGGGCCCGGGTGGAAGGGTACCTGGAGAAGGTCCTGTTTCAGGACGGCGACCGGGTAAAAAAAGGGCAATTGCTGTTTCTGATCCAGCAGAACACCTATGAGGCCAAGCTCAAGCAGGCGGAAGCGGAGATTCTGGCCAATAAAGCCCGGTTGATGCATGCCCAGACCGAATTCGACCGCTACTCGCGCCTGGTCAAACAGAAGGCCGCGGCCCAGACGGACGTGGATAGGTGGCACTACGAACGGGATGCGTCGGCCGCCGCGGTCGTCGCGGCGCAGGCCCAGCGCGACCTGGCCCAGCTCAACCTGAGCTATACCAAGGTCACCGCTCCCTTCAACGGCCGCGTTGGCCGTCACCTGGTGGACCCGGGCAACCTGGTGGGCGCCGGCGGCAAAGAAACCAACCTGGCCGACGTCAATCAGATTGACCCCATTTATGTCTATTTCAATATCAGTGAGCAGGATCTGCTCCGGGTCAGAGGCGAACATGAAGCCCGGAAAGAGCCCAGTAAATCGAAGTGGCCGGTCTATTTCGGCCTGGCCAATGAAAAGGGCTATCCCCATAAGGGTTATCTGGATTTCGCCGCCATTACCATCAATCCCACCACCGGCACCCTGCTCCTGCGGGGGATCTTTTCCAATCACCATGGCGTCATCCTGCCCGGCATGTTTGCCCGGGTGCGGGCCCCCATCGCGGAGCCCCGGCCCGGCCTCCTGGTCCCGGAGGTGGCCATCAGTTTTGACCAGCAAGGTCCCTATGTCCTCCTCGTGAATGACAAGAAGGTCGTGGAACGCCGTCCGGTCAAACTCGGGGCCCAGGTGGATGACTATCGCGACATCACCGAGGGTTTGAAGGGCGATGAATGGGTGGTCGTCAACGGCCTGATGCGGGCCATCCCCGGCCGCCAGGTGACTCCGGAAAAAGAGACGCCGCCGGCCTCCGGCGATGCCAAACCCAAAGCCCCCCAAACTAAGCCCGGGAAATCCGCCCCATGATGTCCAAGTTTTTCATTGAGCGGCCCATCTTTGCCAATGTGATCGCCATTGTGATCGTCATCTTGGGCATCGTGGCCGTTCTGAAACTGCCGGTGGCGCAGTATCCCGAGATTGTCCCGCCCACCATCCAGGTGACCACCATGTATCCAGGCGCCAGTGCCGAGGTCATCGCCACCACCGTGGGCATCCCCATTGAACAGGCGGTCAACGGGGTGGAAAACTCCCTGTATATGTCCTCCACCAGCGGCAGCGACGGAAGTTACACCCTGACCGTGACCTTCGCGGTGGGCACCGACCTCAATACCTCCCTGACCCTGGTGCAAAACATGGTCGCCGGGGCCCTATCCCAACTGCCCGAGGTGGTCCAGGCCCAGGGTGTCACCGTCAGAAAGGTCTCCACCAATATCCTCCAGGTGGTGAGCCTTTATTCCGACAATGACCGCTACGATGCAACTTATCTTTCCAATTATGCCATGATCAACCTGCAGTATCCCCTGGGCCGGCTCCCCGGCATGGGGCAGGTCAAGGTGGTCGGCGCCGGCCAATACAGCATGCGGGTCTGGCTGGACCCCAATAAATTGCATTACTATAACCTGACCACCATGGACGTGGTGAATGCCATCAAACAGCAAAACGTCCAGGTGGTGGCGGGTAGGCTGGGGGCCCCCCCGGTGCCGCCCAATCAAGATTTCCAGTTCACCGTCAACGCCCTGGGGCGGCTGTCCAACGTCTCTCAGTTTGAAAATATCATCGTAAAAACTGCCCGGACCGAGACTGCCCAAATCGTCCGCATAAAAGATCTGGCCCGGGTGGAACTCAGTCAGCAGGTTTTTAGCAATTTTTCCACCCTGAGCGGCCATCCCGCCGCGCATGTCCTCCTGTATTCCTTGCCCGGGGCCAACGCCATCGCCGTGGGCAAAGAGGTGCGCCAGGCCATGGCCAAGATGAGCAAGGATTTCCCGCCCGGCCTGAAATATGGGATTTACTACGACACCACGGCTTTTATTGGGCAGGCCATCGACGCGGTCTACCACACCTTATATGAGGCCGGCATCCTGGTGCTCATCGTTATCATGGTGTTCCTCCAGAATTTCCGCGCCACTCTGGTCCCGGCCACCACTGTCCCGATAACCATTATTGGCGCTTTCGCGGCCATAGCTTTATTAGGGTTCTCGATCAATCTCATGACCCTGTTCGCTCTGATTCTGGCCATTGGCATTGTCGTGGATGACGCCATCGTCATTGTGGAGAACTCTTCCCATTATATTGAGCGAGGACTCACCCCCCACGACGCGGCCATCAAGGCCATGAGCGAAATGACCGGCCCGGTCATCGGCATCACCCTGGTGCTGGTTTCGGTTTTCCTGCCTGCCGCGTTCATGCCCGGCATCACCGGCCAGTTATTCCGGCAGTTCGCCCTGGTTATCGCCGCTACCGCGGTGATCAGCGCCTTAAACGCTTTAACCTTGAAGCCCACGCAGTGCGCCCTCTGGCTGCGTCCCCGTGACCCCAACAAACAACTCAACGCTTTTTATCGAGGTTTCAACCGGGTCTACGGGCTCATCGAAGCAGCCTACACCAGACTGGTGACCTGGATGGTGGCTCGTCCGGGGAAAATGGTCGTGGTATTTGTGATAATTATCGGCCTGGGTGGCTTGCTTTTTTACGTCCACCCCACGGGATTTCTCCCCACTGAGGACCAGGGGTATGCCATTGTCGTTGGTATTCTCCCTGACGGCGCTTCGCAACCCCGCGTCATGGCGGTTTCAAAGCAAGTTGACGCCATCATGAAAAAGACCCCGGGCATCGCTGAGTGGGTGACCATCGGCGGCTTTTCCATGCTGGATGCCGCCAATGTCTCCAACACCTTCAGCACCTTCGCCATCTATGACAAATGGGACAAGCGGGGCGCGGCCTTGAGCCAGGATCATATCGTGGCGAACCTGAAGCGAAAGTTGCACTCCATCCAAGCGGCTGCGTTTGCCGTGCTGATCCCGCCCCCCATCAGCGGGCTGGGCCAGTCCGGGGGGTTCCAGATGATGGTGGAAGACCGCAAAGATCGGGGCCTTCCGGAACTCCAAAAGGCCGTGATGGAGATGATCAGGGCGGGCCGGGCCCAATCCGGTCTGGCCGGTTTGGCCACTACCTTCAGCGCCACGAGCCCCCAGCTTTATCTCAATATTAACCGGACCAAAGCGGAATCCTTGGGAATTTCGCTGAACAACGTCTTTGATACGCTCCAGGCTTATCTTGGCTCCAGTTATGTGAACCTGTTTAACAAATTTAACCAGTCATACCA
>CAYNMI010000035.1:11882-13849 GCA_964398095.1 uncultured Desulfobacca sp. | reverse complement strand
GCCAGTTCCTCATTGATATAATACAGTTGCTGCTGCCGGCCGTATAATTCCATGGATCGCTTCCTAACCCAGATAATTCATCAGGCTACAAAGAACTCGGTGGCACAGGCTTTCCAGCCTGTGCGAAAAACACTCTGCTATTGTGGCTTCCAAAACTCTTACCAATAATTCAATGGGTTGTCTTATATTTTGAAATCTTCATGAATAAGGCGGGCTAAAAGTCTAAGGTTTAGGGGCAATGCAAAGTGCGCCCCCCGCCCCAGCTCTCCCTGCATCCTGTTGCTTCAGGTTAGCATGTCGGCCGGCCTGAATCATCAAATTTTTACCAATATTGAGCCGCAGCCGGGTGCTCCTCGACAGGCGGGCCAGGGCGGGCTATAATGGGAACTGATTATGATTGCAGGCAAAAAAGACCTTTTGCTCCGCTTCCAGGCCATTTAGGAGGCCGGCTTCCGCCCCCCACCCGGCCGCGTCCCGTTAGGCCGCGGCGGGGCGCCAGGACCAGCGGCTTTTTGATAGCCGGATGAGGGATTCTGTGGTATAGGAGTTTTACGGCTAACTTCTTAAATTAACCACCTTTCTCGAGATATAAGCTATGGTCGGTCAGATCCAGACCCTGCCAGCCGCTGATCCGGTGCTGCAAGAGATTTTGCAGCGCCTGATAAAGACCTTTCAGCCGGAGCGCATCTATTTGTTTGGCTCCAAGGCCAGGAGTGATGCCGATCCGGACAGCGATTATGACCTGATGATCGTGGTTCCCGATGAGGCCCCGGAGGAGCGGCGCCAGAGCCGGCTGGCGTATCAGGTATTACGCGGTACCCGCACCGCCGCTGACATCCTGGTATGGACCCGGGAGGCCTTCGACAGCCGTCTTCATCTTGCTGCTTCACTCCCTGCCACTATTATCCGAGAAGGAAAGTTATTGTATGCCGCTTGATCCGGTTTTAGTCGCTGATACCCGGGGCTGGTTACGCAAGGTGGCAACGGATGTGCAGGCGGCTCAGCATGACTGAACCGCTTTGCCCCCGCTCCTGGCTGATGCCGTGTTTCATTGTCAGCAGGCCATCGAGAAAATGCCTAAAGGCTTTCTCATGTGGCACGGGGTCCCTTTTCGGAAAACCCACAGCCTGGAAGAACTGGGGGAGCAATGCCTGGATGTGGATGCAACCTTGAAAGATCTGGTCAATCGTGCCGTGCCCCTCACGGAATATGCCTGGAAGTTTCGTTACCCGGGGGATCCGGAAGAACCCTCTTTAGAGGAGGCCGAAGAAGCTTTAAAGATTGCCCGTGAGGTTTTTAACGCAGTTCTCTCCCGGTTGCCTGACGAAGTTCAGCCGTAAGCTAAATTCATTGGTCAAACACCGCCGTATGGTCACTCCGGGAGCAGCAGCCCGCGGCCCAAGGCTGGCGGCGCGCCAGGCGGGATCAGGCCGCGACGCAAGAGCTGCTTTGATTCAGTCTGACTGCTTCCTTAAGATCAACCTTGCTGCGGGTCTTAAAGGTATAGACCACCTGGGAGGCGGGCGCCGCACATTTCAGCAGGGTCATCACCAGCTTTTTCAAAGCATCGATCACCTCCTGGCTGGAATGATCATTAAAATCACCTTCCATGGTGAAAAACAAATCTTCGCCTTTCCGGTTAACCGAAATTGTCAATGCCATACTGTCCTCCTTGCCTGTTATCCCCTGCCGCCCGGCGATCAATGCGAGACCCCTGGATTTCAGTCCCTGGCCGGCGCAGGCAAAGGCATCCTTGACTATAGGACAAGCAAAAATTAGACCAACCAGTTAACTCATTAAGAGACTTGATATTTTAATTAAAGTCCAATGCATTCAAGTTCAAGTTATGAAACCAAAGGCTATGATAATGTTTATATTTATTGACAATACCCCCAGGGGGAAATTCTCCGGGGCCGGACGTTGCGGTCCGCCCTGAGGCTCCCGGGCCCAAACCGTTGACCGGCAAT
>CAYNMI010000035.1:0-11782 GCA_964398095.1 uncultured Desulfobacca sp. | reverse complement strand
TAACCCTGGTTTATGGTGAATAATTTGCCGAAACTCAATTTTTCAGTTGAAATTTCGGTCTAGATGAGAGCATCAATAATGGCATATCTTTTGGAGAGGGTGGAGTGGATGAGAAGCCTACTCGCACGGGTTCTCGTGGCTGCGGTCCTGGCGCTCTTCGTGGCCGGCGGCGTCCAGGCGGCGGACCGGAAGCAACCCATCAAGATAGGGGGCATGTTCGCCCTGTCGGGGCCCGCGGCCCATGACGGCATCCCCACCAAGCTGGTGGCGCAAATGGCGGTGGACCAGATCAACCGGGAAGGGGGCATCAACGGCCGGCCTTTGCAGTTGGTCGTCGGCGACACCCGGAGCGATCCGGCCAGGGCGGCCGCCATCGCCTTAAAATTCATCTTCACCGACAAGGTCGCGGCCATCATCGGGCCCACCACCGACGCCTCGGGGATGCAGGTCAAGAGGATCGTGGAGGCCGCGGGAATTCCCACCTTTATGTGCGTGCGCGGCGACACCGTGATCATGGGAGGCAAATTCGGGCCCTTCACCTATGTCTTCAAATCCCCCCAGCGCTCGGCCGTGGCGGTCAAGCGGCTGTTTGCCTACCTGAAGCAGAAAAAAATCACCAGCCTGGGGCTCCTCTATGTCTCCAACAGCTTCGGGCAGGACGGGGTCGCCTGGATGGAGAAACTGGCCCCGGATTACGGCATCAGCTTCGTGGCCACGGAGTCCTTCGATCCCCATGATACCAACATGACCGCCCAGTTGATCAGGATCAGCAATGCCCATCCCCAGGCCATCATCTGCTGGGACAGCGGCCCCGCCGGGGCCATTGTGGCCAGGGACAAGGCGCAACTGGGCCTCAAGCTGCCGCTCTTCCAGTGCCACGGCCTCCCGGACCCCAAGTATATCAGAGAGGCCGGCAAGGCCTCCGAAGGCGACCGGATGCCGTCCACCAAGCTGATGGTGGCCAACCAGTTGCCGGATAAGGACCCCCAGAAGAAGATTATCCAGAACTTTCTTCACCTCTATAGAGACGTCTACCATTTCAATAAGCAGTTCCCCATCAACACCCATTCGGGTTACGCCTGGGACGCCATCGCCATCGTGGCCAACGCCTTGCGCCGGGCGGGGACCGACCCCAAGGCCCTGCGCCAGGCCATCGAGAACACCCGGGGCTACATGGGGGTGTCCGGGATCTATAATCTGAGCAACCAGGATCACAACGGCCTGGAGCCCGACTCCATGGTCATCATCCAGGTCAAAAACGGCCGGTTCGAGTTGGCGAACTAGAAGCCACTCCAAAACGTAAAAATCCCAGAATTTGTCATTCTGAGCGCAGCGAAGAATCTCGTAATATTAATAAGTTCTAGATCATTCACTCCGTGCCGGATGACATGCAAAGAGTTTTTCCAATAGCTTCTATGGCCGCGACGACCGGCCTCAGACTTATGAAGCCAGAGGTCCGGATCGACGCCCCCCGGTTCTGCAATTTCCTTCCCTCTTGCCGCTTCAGCCTAGACCCCGCAGCCCTTTTATTTTGCCCGGATTTCCCCCTTTTTTATGCTATAGTTTAAGCCCGGCGTCCGGGGGCGGCCCCCGGCAACGCTAATGATTTTTTTCTCAGTTATACCGATAAGTTCAGGCATCCGGGAAAGCGGTATCGGTTCCAATGGCCCCGGAGTGACCGCCTGTGGACCCCTGCTCACGGTGTGAACCCATTGCAAGGAAGGTGAAAAGATGCCCTTATCAATTAAGAAACTTTTCCCCCAGGCGTCACCGCTTGACAACTCCCGGGGATGGCCAGGGGTCGGCAGGGTGGTCCGGGGACTGGCGGTTTTATTGATCTGGGGCGCGGCCCTGGGGGTGCTGGCCGGCGCCGGCCTGGCCGGGGCCCGGGACCGGGCCGAGTCCGCCCCGGCCGCCGGCTTCGACGGCAAGAAGCACTTCACCATCCTCAAGGTCGAACCGGATGCGGCAAAGGAAGAAGTCCGGATCTTTTTCAGTCAGGCACTGTCTCCCGAAGTGCTCCGGGGAAACTTGCGGCTGCTGCCCCGAATCAAGATCGATTGGAACCGCACCCGGGTGGACGCCAAAGGGGTCCTGACCCTCCGGGGGGCTCTCCGGTACGGCGCCGGCTATCTCATCAGCCTGCCGGAAACCCTGCGGGTGGGCAATAAAACCTATCTGCCCACGGTGCACGCCTTTTTCATGCCCGACCGGCCGCCCAAGGTGAATTTCGTGGGGCCCCAGAGCGTCATCGAACGGGACAGCCGCCAACTGCTGCACGTCCGGGCCCAGAACGTCAACAACCTGCGGTTTGAGGGCATCCGGGTGCCGCCGCTCTTGCTGCCTCTGGCCCTGGCCGTGGAGAAGGCCCCGGCCGGCTGGGACCGGACCTTCCCTGAACTCCAGGCCGGGATTGAAGCCCTCAAACCCCTGAGCAAATCGCATCCGGACCTGATGGCCTTGCTCGCCCCACCCCTGATGGAAAAACAACTCTTTCCCGCCGCGGGCGAAAAAAACCAGCCCTGGGCGGTCTCTCTGCCCCTGACCTTCCGGCAGGGGAAGGAGGCCGGGGCCCTGGAACTCATCCGGGTCCAGGACAACGAGGCCGGCAGCGCCGTGTCCACCCGGCCCCGGGTATTTGAGATCACCAATCTGGGTCTGACCTATAAACGCGGCCAACAGAACCTCCTGGTCTGGGTCACCTCCCTCACGGCCGGGACCCCGGTGGCCGAGGCCCGGGTCATCGGCTTCACCCGGGACATGGAGGCCTTTCCCCTGGGCCGGACCAACCGGGACGGAGTGCTGCTCTTCGCACCCCGGGAGTTGGCGGGACTCTCCCTCAAGAACCTGAAACAGGTGCAGCCGGTGAAGCGCACCGTGGCCCCGGACGACCTGGTGCTGCTGGTGGCCAAAACCGGCAATGACGTGGCCTTCATCCAGTTGCTGCCCCAGGGCAGCCTCAAGCCTCAGGGCATCTGGCAGGTGCGGGCCGGAGAAAAAATCCGCAACCTCAAGGGCAACGTCTTCACGGAACGGGGGGTCTACCGCCCCGGCGAAAAGGTTTATTTCAAGGGGACCCTCCGGGAATATGCCCAGGGCCGCATTTTCCCGCCCGTGGGCGATACCTGCTCCTTTGAGCTCATCAGCCCCAAGGGCGAGCAGGTCTTCACCCGTGAGGCCCAGACTTCCGATTTCGGCACCGTGGCCGGAGAAATCCTCACCCAGAGTTACTGGCCCCTGGGAACCTACACCCTGAATATGACCTTTGGCCCGGAAACTCCCGCCGCAACTCCCGACCGGGCCCGAGGGCGCCGGCGGGCCGAAGCCGCGGCCCGGGAGGGCGCCCCCAAAAACCAGGTCAGCGTCACCTTTCAACTCCAGGAATTCAAGCCGCCCCGGCATTTCGTGGCGATCGGTTTCCAGCGCTTCACCCGCTCCCTGAAGGGTTACGTCAACCGCGCCGAAGAGAAAGCCCCCTTTGTCAAGATCGCCCTCAGCGGCTCGTACTACGCCGGGGGGCCGGTCAAGCACGGCCAGGTGCGCTGGAAGATCTATCAGGCCAAGACCAGCTATCAGGTCCCGGGGCATGACAACTTCACCTTCGGTTACGGCGGCGACGACCAGGGCGAGCTGATCGAGAGCGGCCAGACCATCTTGGATGAGAAGGGCCGGGCCGAATTGCAGTTTCCCCTGGACCGCCAGGTCATGGACGGGCAGCATGGCCTCTCCGTGGTGGCCACCGTGGTTGACTTTGACGGCCGGGCCGCGTCCGACACCAAGGTCTTCCAGGTCACCCCCGACCTCCTGGTGGGGATCAGCCGCCACCCGGAGGAGGCCCGGGCCGACGCAGATCAGGTGCTTCGGGTGACGGTGGCCAGGCCCGACGGCAAGCCGGTCCACCGGGGCGTCGTCCAGGCGGAAATCCTGCAAAAAAGCTGGGCCTACGTGGCCAAACGCAATAAAGCCGGCGACCTCTATTGGGACGGACAGGAACTCTGGCGTAAGATCGTGACCAGCGACCTCACCCTGGTGAAAGGCGAGGCCGCCTTCCGGTTTGCCTTCGCCTGGGGCGGCCGCTATCTCCTGGCCTTTACCTACAAAGACAAAGCCGGCCGCAGCTTCACCTCGGCCACCGTCTATGACGTCACCGGCGAAAACTACGCCTATGAAAACCGCGATCTGCCTTACCAGCCCCTGGCCCTGGAGGCGAACCAGGCCGCCTATAAACCCGGCGAAACGGCCCGGCTCACGGCCCGGCCCCGGCGGCCGGTGTCCCGTTACCTGGTCACCCTGGAGCAGGACGGCGTCTTGCATTACCAGGTGCTCACGCCGAAATCCGCCGAGGCTAATCTCAAAATTCCCATCCGGGCCGAATATGCCCCCAACCTGTACGTCTCGGTCCTGGGACTGACCCCCCGGGGAGAATTCCCGGTGTACGCCGGCCACTACGATAGCGAGGCCCCCGGCTTTTACTGGGGCACCCTCAACCTGCCGGTGCGCCAGGAAGTGGAGGGCCTGAAAGTCCAGATCAGCCCCGCGCTGCCGGACCTTAAGGCCGAACCCGGGGACAAAGTAACCCTGGATTTTATCGTCCAGGGCCCCAAAGGCGCGGGCGTGGAAGCGGAGATGGCCGTGGCGGTGGTGGATGAAGCCGTCCTGGCCCTCACCGGGTTTAAGACTCCCACCCTGGAGGCCCTGACCCGGTTCGACCGCCCCCTGGGGGTGTTTACCGGGGAACTGCGCGCCTTCCTGGTGCACCAGACCCCCTTCTATCTGGCCCGGAACGAGCCTCTGACCGGCGGCGGCGGTCTCAGCGAAGAGATCATGTCAAAACTCCGGCGGCGCTTCGAGGCCGTGGCCTATTTCAACCCCCGGGTCCGCACCGACGCCCAGGGCCGCGCCCAGGTCACCTTTACCCTCCCCGACAATATGACCACCTACCGGATTTATACGGTGGTGCTGGATCGGGGGGTCCGCTTTGCCAGCGCCCAGCGGCCGCTTTTGGCCACCAAGGCCTTTTACCTGGAACCGGGGCTGCCCGGCTTCTTTACCCGGGGCGACGCCTTTAAGTTCCAGGTGGCGGCCTTCAACGCCACTGACGCCAAAGGGCCGGTAAAATTCAGCGCCGTGGGCGACGGCGGGCTCTTTCTCACCGCGGTGGAAACTGCCGAACAACTCAATCCCAAGGACAGCTTGAAGCTCAACGTCACCGGCCAGGCGGCTACGGCCGGGCCGGCCGCGGCCCGTTTTGCCGGGGAATTCCAGGGGCGCACCGACGCGGTGGAACTCAAGCTGCGGATCAACTCGGGCTACGTCCGGGATACCACGGTGTCGTTCGGCTCCCTGGCGGGGACCACTGAGATCAAGGTGCCTCTCCCGGGCTACCTGACCGGCAAGTCAGCCGGCAAGATCAGCCCGGCTGAGGTCAACGCCGTCCTCACCGTGGCCGGGTCGCCCTTTTTGCGCATGACCCAGGCCATCCGGTACCTCCTGGACTACCCCTACGGCTGCGTGGAACAGACCAGTTCCGGGGTTCTGGCCCTGGCCGCCCTCCGGGGCGACATCGAGCAGGGGCTGGTCTCCGGGCTGAACCTGGCCGACACCGACAAATATCTGCACCGGGGGGTGCAGCGCATCCTGGGCATGCAGACCGACTCCGGCGGCTTCGCCTACTGGCCGGGCCAGCAGCAACCCCACGTCTGGGGCTCGATCTACGCCGGCGCCGCCCTGGCCCTGGCCAATGCCCATGGGCTCCCGGTGCCGGAAGACGCCTTGCGGCAGGCCGCAGATTACCTCAAGACCCTGATCCGGCAGGAAAAGCGGTCCCCCGCGGTCAAGGCCTTTGCCGGTTACGTCCTGGCCTTGAACGGGGCCCTGGACCCCAATACCTTCAACGCCGTCCAGGCGCAATTTGCCCGGATGCACCGGGAAAGCAAAATCCTGGTGCTGCTGGCGGCCAAACAGGCGAACCTCCGGTCCGACCAGGAACTCCAGGCCGCCCTCAAACCCCTGCTGGGCGGCAAGGCCGCAGCCGCGGCCGGCGACACGGATGAGTTCCAGGCCCATTATCGCACCCCGGCCCTGGCCCTCCTGGCGGCCCAGGCCATCATGCCCAAAGACCACCGCACCCGGGAGGAAGCCCTGCTCCTGCTGGGCGGCTTGGACAGCCAGGGCATCTGGACCTCCACCAGCGATACCGGTTGGGCCCTCCTGGCCCTGGGTGAATACTTTAAAGGCGCCAGCTTCGGCGCCAAACCGGTGGAGATCACCATCAGTCAGCCGGGCGTTGCCGGGACTCAGCGCCTCAGACTGGACCCCAAGGGCTTCCGCACCGTGGGCCTGAATTCCGAGGCCCTGCTCAAAAACCCCCTGGTCAAAGTGGACGGCCAGGCCGGCAAAACCTGGCTCTACAAACTGGAGTTGACCGCCCCCCGCCTGGATATCGCCGGCGCCGGGGCGGCCAACGGCTTTAAGGTCCGCCGGGTCATCAAAAACACCGACGGCACCGACGTCATCAAGGTGGGAGACCTGGTGAAGGTCACCGTGTTCCTGGACGTCGCCGGCAGGGGGCAGCGCTACGTGGTCCTGGATGACCCCCTGCCCGCGGGGCTGCTGGCCATCAACACCGCCTTCAAGACCGAAGAGCCGGTGCCGGAAGGTTACGACGCCGGCGGCGGCGACGACTTCGATTACTTCACCCAGGAGGGGACCATCCGCTTCCGGCCCAATTATTTCGAGATCAGGACCGACCGGGTCCTGGCCTTCCGGGACCAGGTCTTTTCCGGCCCCCATAAGTTCGAGTATTACTGCCGGGCCGTGTGCGAAGGCAAGTTTGTGGTGCCCGCCACCCGGGTGGCGGCCATGTACTCTCCCGGGGTGAACGGCTATTCCGCCCAGGGCGAACTCACCATCCAGGGACGCTGATGCGGCCCCCGTAAGGCGGGAAAGCCCCCGTAGGGCGGGAAAGCGAAGCGCATCCCGCCTTCAGCGCTCATAATGATGGCATATTATTTACGAAGCGCATTACCAGTGGCCGGTGGCATAAATAAGGTGACCTTGCAGACGCGGTTTTTTCCCCCCTGTTCTAAATGGGACGCAGGGCAGTAGTGTCAGGCAAGGTTGTTGCTCAAATTTTAGGAATGGAGCCGACAAAATCTCCATTTCTGCATAACTGATAGAGGTTCCTTGATTTTACCCTCTCCCCCTTCGGGGGGGAGAGGGCAGGGTGAGGGGGGGGTGATCAACCGGCGAAGCCACCCCTCACCCCAACCCTCGCTCTCCCCTCGCAGGGGAGAGGGGGTTTTTGAGGTTGCCGCTTCAGGCCCCCGTAGGGCGGGAAAGCGAAGCGCATCCCGCCTTCAGCGCTCATAATGATGGCATATTATTTACGAAGCGCATTACCAGTGGCCGGTGGCATAAATAAGGTGACCTTGCAGACGCGGTTTTTTCCCCCCTGTTCTAAATGGGACGCAGGGCAGTAGTGTCAGGCAAGGTTGTTGCTCAAATTTTAGGAATGGAGCCGACAAAATCTCCATTTCTGCATAACTGATAGAGGTTCCTTGATTTTACCCTCTCCCCCTTCGGGGGGGAGAGGGCAGGGTGAGGGGGGGGTGATCAACCGGCGAAGCCACCCCTCACCCCAACCCTCGCTCTCCCCTCGCAGGGGAGAGGGGGTTTTTGAGGTTGCCGCTTCAGGCCCCCGTAGGGCGGGAAAGCGAAGCGCATCCCGCCTTCAGAGCTGATTGTATGTCGCGCCATTTACGGAAAACTACCCTAATCTGCTTGGTCGCTGCGGCCTTGCTGGCCCTGGGCGGCCTGGCCTGGCACTTTGCGGCCGCCTCCCGCCTGGCCCCTGAGGCCCTGGACCTCCGGCCCGGCCCCCTGGTGCTGGACCGGGCGGGACGGATACTCCGCCTGACCCCCGAGGCCCAGGGGCGCAAACTCGTCACCCTGCCCCAGGCGCCCGTCCCCAAACTCGTGGCCGCGGCCTTCGTGGCCGCGGAAGACCAGCGCTTCTGGCGCCATCCCGGCATCGACCCCCTGGCCATCCTCCGGGCTGCGGCCACCAATCTGACCCACGGCCGCATCGTCTCCGGGGCCTCCACCATCACCCAGCAACTGGCGCGTCTCACCTGCCCCGGCCCCCGGACTTATTATCGCAAACTGGTGGAAATGGCTCGCAGTTTCAGGCTGGAGTTAGCCTTCCGCAAGGCTGACATCCTGCGGCGTTATCTTAACCGGGTCCCCCTGGGCAGTAACCTCATGGGAGTGGAGGCCGGGGCCTACGCCTATTTCGGCAAAACCGCGGCCCAATTGACCCCCGGCGAAGCCGCCCTCCTGGCCGCCCTGGTCAAGGCCCCGGGCGCCCTGAATCCGTACGGGCCGCGCCGGGCGCGTCTCCTGGCCCGCCAGCGCTGGGTCCTGAGCCGCATGGCGCGGCTCGGCTATCTCAGCCCCGGGGAACTCCAACTCGCCCGGGAAAACCCCGTCCGCTTCCGGGGCCACGGCTCCCGCCCGCCGGCCTTTCCCTTTGAGGCCCCGCATTTTGTCAACCTGGTGTTGGCCCGGCAGGGGCCCCGGGTTGCCGGTTCCCAGCCCCTCAGAACAACCCTGGATCTCCCCCTCCAGCGCCGGGCCCAGGCCATCGTCGCCTCCCACCGGGTCCAGCTCCTGAAGGCCGGCGCCTCCCAGGCCGCCGCGGTGATCATCGCCAACGGCTCCCGGGAAGTCCTGGCCCTGGTGGGCTCCTGCGCCTACGGCCCCCGGGACCAGGGCTTCAATAACGGCGCCGCCGCCTGGCGCTCCCCCGGCTCCGCGCTCAAGCCTTTTCTCTATGCCCTGGCCCTGGACCAGGGGTTCACCCCGGCCTCGCTGCTGGAGGACGTGGAACACCGCTACCGCACCCCCCGGGGGGAATTTATCCCGGCCAATTTCGACCGGGTGTGCCACGGTCCTATCTCCTTTCGCGAAGCCCTGGGCAATTCCTTGAACCTCTCCACCGTCCACCTGCTCAATCTGATGGGGCCGGAGCCCTACTACGACACCCTGGCCCGCCTGCGCCTCATCAACCGCCCGGAATTCACCCCGGAGCACTATGGCCTGGGCCTGGTGGTGGGCAATCCCGAAGTCAGTCTCCTGGAGATGGCCGCGGCCTACGCCTGCCTGGCCAACCGCGGCAGATTCGCCCCCCTGCGCCTCACCCTGGATGCGCCCAGGCAACCGGGCGACCAGGTGTTTTCTCCCCAGGCGGCCTTTATCATCAGCGACATCTTGAGCGACCCCATGGCCCGGGCCCGCATCTTCGGCGGCGCCGCCGCCATGAACCCGCCGTACCGCATGGCCATCAAGACCGGGACCAGCACCCATTCCCGGGATTTATGGGCCGTGGCCTATACCCCGGAGTATACCCTGGCCGTGTGGGTGGGCAATTTTAACGGCCGGCCCACCGCCAACCTCAGCGGCGCCAGCGCCGCGGCCCCCATCGTGGCCGACCTGGCCGCGGTCCTGTTTGCGGGACGTACCCCCGCCCCCTTTATCAAACCGCCGGGGGTGACCACCGCCACGGTGTGCGCCTTCTCGGGCATGAAACCCGGCCCCAACTGCCATCATCTGCGCCGGGAACTGTTCCTGGCCGGCACCGAACCCCAGACGCTCTGCACCTATCACCACCCCCGGGAACCCTGGCGCCGCATGCCCGCGCCTTATGCCGGCTGGCTGCATCAGCGTTTCGAGAAGGGGGGGGAAGGGCGCTTTCGCCTGGCCGACTTTGACCAGGACCTGCGGAAGACCTTTCAGGGCTCAGGGACCGCCCGCGGGGCCCCGGCCCGCCGGGAGAAAGCCGGATTGACCCTGGGGGAGCCAACCCCCTCACCGGGGCCCGGCCTGGCCTTACGGGTCAGCATCAGTTATCCCCTGGACGGCGACCGGTATCTGTTGGGGCCGTATAACGAGACCATCCGGCTGACTTCCAAGGCCCGCTGCCGGGACCCGCTCCAGTCGGTCACCTGGTTTGTGGATGGAAAAGAGATCGCCGCCACTGGCCCCCCTTATGAACTGCCCCTGGACTTGCCCCGGGGCCGTCACCGGCTCACCGTGGTGGGGCCGGGTGGTCAGGGCGATGCGGTGGAGGTGGTGGTGCAATGAGGGCCCCACGGCCGGGGCCGGCCCTCATGCGCGCTGGTCAAAACTCACTTGGGAACCTGGCCTTTTAACCTATGAATCCTCAAACCCCTCCTGTACCGGGTATGGAGGGATTTTCTGGCGGTCTTGGCCTCGGATGCAGTTGCGAAGGGGCCGGCCCACACCTGAAAACGGTGACGTTTCCCCGGGGTGGGGTGAATAAAGCCGGGGACTTTCTTTTTTTCCAACTTGGACAGCATCTTGGCGGCGCTGGGGTATTTTCGATAGCTCCCCACCAGTATGCCATACTGGTTTTTGGCCTTCTGCGGGGGCAAAACCGTCACCTGCGGTTCCGGGTGGGTTGCCTCGGTAAGGGGAGGCGCGCCTTTTGAGGCACCCGCGGCTCCCAGGGGAGGAACCCCGGGTTTCGCCTCAGGGCCGGCCGGGGGTGCAGGTGCCGCGGCAGGTGGCGGCACGGCCTGGGATGGAGCCGTCGTGGCCGGCGGCACGGCCTGGGACGTGGCCGCCGGCGGCGTCGGGGTGGTAACCTGGGCTGGCCCGGTGGGCCGCGGATTTCTAATCAAGAAAACATACAGGACCACCAGAAGGATGATCAGTGCTATCCCGACTACCAATCCCCGCAGGATATTCTTATTCATAGATTTTTAGCCCCATCCCGGCCCCGAGTTGTGACCGATCGCAGGTTTTTCCCAATTTTTGCCGCCACCGGCTAAAGCCCGTGGTTAACCCAGCTATCCTGGCATGTAACTTTGTACGAATCCATGATACTCCCATTCAGAAGCTAATACAAATTTTTTCGCCGTCTCCTTGCCTCCTGAGAAACTTCGGGAACGCGGCGAGGATTGGCGTCCCCGTTGCCGGCCATTGAGACCAAGTTGCCTTCAAATAAGTAATTTTTCCGTAGGGGCACGGCGTGCCGTGCCCAAGCTCAGGCCGAAGCCTGTGGCTGCATTGCTATTACCCGCATGACCGCCACTTGGTATAAGACCGCGCCGGGGATCAGGATGACCGAACCCGGTTTTCCCCCCGGAGGCGGCGGCCCGCAGTCATCCACCCGAGATCGCGCCGGTTCCAACCCCGGCAGCCAACCTACCGGCGCGGCATCAGCACCGGCGTCGGGCCGCAGTCATTCCCCCAAGATCGCGCCGGCTCGATCACCCGCAGCCAAGCTTCTACAAGCCATTGCAAAACCTAAAACCCCCGTAATTTGTCATTCTGAGCGCAGCGAAGAATCTAGTAATATTAATAAGTTCTAGATCCTTCACTCCGTTCAGGATGACATGAAACGAGGTTTTGCAATGGCTTCTAGTGTGATGTTCCATAATTGCCATGACATTAAAACAACGCAATTTTTACCCCCCTTTGTAAAAGGGGGGCAGGGGGGATTTTAATCAACTTTCTGAAATCCCCCTAAATCCCCCTTTTTCAAAGGGGGACTTTAATACCCTGTTGGCTCCCTATCAGCCTGGCTTAATGCCAAATCATTTATGAAGCGCCACACTACAAGCTATTTCAAAACCGGGTTTTTGTGTCACCCCGAGCGTTAGCGAAGGGTCTAGGTTATTGGAAAAACTAGATTCTTCGCTGCGCTCAGAATGACAAATTGGCGCAAAAGGAGGTTTTGAAATAGGTTCTAGGTGAC
>CAYNMI010000034.1:0-13997 GCA_964398095.1 uncultured Desulfobacca sp. | reverse complement strand
TTGCCCAAGGGCAGCGGCTTTGAGTTTGTGGACAAGATCGTGGGCGGCGCCATCCCCAAACAGTACATCCCCTCGGTGGAAAAAGGCATCGCCGAGGCCAAGAATACCGGTATCCTGGCCGGCTTCCCGGTGGTGGATTTCCGGGTCACCCTGTACGACGGCACCTTCCACGACGTGGATTCCTCGGACATGGCCTTTAAAATCGCCGGGTCCAAGGGCTTCAAGAAGGGCTGCGAGCAGGCCAACCCCACTCTGTTGGAACCCATTATGAAGATGGTGGTCACGGTGCCGGAAGAGAACATGGGGGATATTATCGGCGACCTCAACGGGCGCCGGGGCCGGGTCCTGGGAGTGGAAGCCGACGGCCGGCAGCAGGTGGTTACTGCCCACGTGCCCATGAGCGAGGTGCTGCTCTACGCCCCGGATTTGATCTCCAAGACCGGGGGCCGGGGCACCTACGAGATGGAATTCGACCACTACGAAGAGGCCCCGCCCCATCTGGCGGAAAAAATCATCGCCGAAGCCAAGGTGGAGAAAGAGAAGGAATGATTTTTTGAGGGAGAGGGCCAGGGGCCGACGGCCCCTGCCCCCTCCCTCAAACTCCCTCCCCCAACCCCATAAGAACAGTATTTGAATTCCAGGAAAGGTAATATGAGATCTTGACGCCTTGGCGTCTTGGCGTGATATGAAGCCAAAACCCCAAAATCCCTTTCCCCCTGGCCGCATCCACGCAGTCTCTGTCAGCCACCGCAAGGGAGAGGTCAAGCACAACGTGGACCAGGCCCGGCTGCTGGTGGAGCACGGTCTGGAAGGCGACGCCCACGCCGAAGGCGGCATCCGCCAGGTGAGCCTGTTGTCCCTGGCCAGCATCGATAAGATGGTGGCCGCGGGCGCGCCGGTGAAACCCGGGGATTTTGCCGAGAACCTCACCGTGGATGGTTTGGAGGTCATGCACCTGCCCGTGGGCACCCGCCTCAAGGTGGGCGCGGCGGTGGAACTGGAAATCACCCAGATCGGCAAGAAATGCCACGCCGGCTGCGCCATCCGGGAACTGGTGGGCGACTGCGTCATGCCCCGGGAAGGGGTCTTTGCCCGGGTGCTCAAAGAGGGCCTGGTCCAGCCGGGCGACGTGATCGAGGTGGTTTATGTTCCGAGTAGGAATCCTGACCATCAGTGACAAAGGGCACGCGGGAGAGCGGCAGGACACCGCCGGGCCCGAACTGGGCCGCCAGTTGGACCCCCGCTGCTTCGCGGTGGCCGCTCACGCGCTCGTGCCTGACGAGCCCGAGGCCATCGCGGCCCAACTCACGGCCTGGAGCGATACCGAGGGCCTGGACCTCATCCTGACCACCGGGGGCACCGGCTTAAGCCCCCGGGACACCACCCCGGAGGCCACTCTGCGCGTGGCCCACCGCCTGGTGCCGGGGATTGGCGAGGCCATGCGGGCCGCCTCCCTGGCCATCACTCCCCACGCCATGCTTTCCCGGGGGGTGGCGGTGATCCGGGGCCGAACCCTGATTATCAACCTCCCCGGCAGCCCCAAGGGGGCCCGGGAGAACCTGGCGGCGGTGGCCCCGGCCCTGCCCCACGCCCTGGAAAAACTCCGGGGCAGCCCCGCGGAGTGCGGGGCGCCATGATGTCAGATCGGTAGGGGCGCACCCGGAGGTGCGCCCCACCAAAAAGCTGGGGTGCGCCGGGCGCACCCCTTTTTGCTTATGGGGATTGGGGGAGGGAGCCTGAGGGAGTTTTGGTGACGTCCAGGGGCGGACCCTTAACTACTGCGCCGGCGGTTCCTGGGGCTTTTCAGTTTCCTTTGGCTTCTCAGTTGCTTCCGGCTTCTCCACTTCCTCGGCCTGCACAACTTCTTCGGGTTTTTCAGCTTCCTCAGACTTGACGGTTTCTTCCGGCTGCACAGCTTCTGCCGGCTGTTGAGCCTCCTCAGGCTCTTGGGCCGCCTCAGGCGCCACCGCTTCTACAACTTCCGCGGCTACCTCAGGTTCCATAGCTTGTTCCGCTTCCAGGGCTTCTTCCGGTTCCGGGGCGGCGGCTTCTGGCGTAGCCCCGGGGGGCGGCGCCTCTTTCTTCCAGGTGGCCCGGATGCGTGCCCGGATGATCTCCATGGCCTGACAATTCTTATCCTTAAGCGCCTTTAAATCCTTGGCCTTTTGCACCGCGTCACTCACTGCGCTCACCACCAGCGGGTTGGTCTCGCCCTGTTCCAATGCCGTAAAAAACTGGGAACCCAACCGGTTCATGGCTTTGTTGAGCCGGCGCTGCTGCCAGGCGCCCAGGATATGGCGGCCCAGGATCAGACCCCGGCGCGTCGAATTGATGGCCAAATTCTTGGATAACCACCAGGTGCCTTTGAGTCCTTGCGCGGCCATATCGGAATAGGTGCTCATGAATCCCTCCTTCTGCGGCTGGGGCCGGCAATGGGAAAAAGGCAACCGGCTCCGGCAGACAACCGGGATGGTTATCTGTCCCTGAACCGGCCGGCGCGCCCCCAGTTATTTTCCTTAAATATAGGACCGCATGTGAGGTTGTGCAACCGTAATAATCCTGGAATCTGCTGGAATTATTCTAACCTGCCGTCAATCTTCTTCAGCCAGGCGCTCCAGTTTCTCCCGCAAGGTCCCGGAAATCCCCTGGATGTGGCTGCCGGGCCAGTAGACCCGACGGCAGCGGGGGCACTCAGAAAAATGATCGTGGTAGTGAAAGACATGCTCCGGGACCCGGCCCTGGACCAGGTCCCGGTCCAGGGGCGCCAGCGGCTCGTTGCATTGGCTGCAGCGGCTCAAGGGGTTGAGGCGGCGGGGTGAGATGCTGAGCCGCCGAATCACCTCTTCCAGTTGCGTCTCGGGGTCGGACCCGGCCAGGATCAGGGTATCGGGCCGCTGCAGGCGGCGGCAGGCAACCTGGCTGGTCAGGATGTGCGTCTGGGGCCGGGGGGCCGGCCAGCTCCCGGGTTTATCCGGGGCCAGGCGCACCAGGGTGGCGTCGAAGCCGCAGAAGCGCAGCCATTTGGCCAGGCCGCCCAGGGGCTGATCCACCAGAAACCGCATCAGTCCTGACACCTCGAGGTTTTCTTTGATCATTTATCCAAAACTGCAAACCGGAAACCTAGTGCAAAGGCACTACCGCCATGCCGGCAGGCGGCGTCAGGGTCAAGTCCGCCGGGGTCAGGGACGGATTGGGGTGCAGGTCGCGGTATACCAGGCGCAGTTCCATCTTCGGCGTGGTGGTTTTCAGGGTGATTTTTCCGGGAAGGTCGGGGACCAGGGCGCCGAAGTCGGCCAGTGCCGCGGTAAAGCGGGGCGCCGGGGCGCCGCCGTACCACTCTTCCTCCACCGGGTAGAGCCCCTGGGCCGTCACCCACAGGCGTTCCATCAGGGCGCCACCCCGGCTCCACTCCAGCAGGTAGCGGCCACTGGCGGCCTGGTATTCAAAGTGGTCCGGAGGCCCCGGACTCAGGGGGAGGGCCCCCACCAGCAGGCGCAAGGTCTGGGGCAGGCTGACCGCCGGCGGAATGAAAGCGGCCAGATTCTTGGGAGTAGCGGGGCCTTTAAACAGCTTGTTTTCACTGGGAGACAGCACCTGGACCTCAGCGCCGTCAGTGGCAAAAATCAGGATGGTGCGCCCCAGGAAATCCAGGACATCCACCTTGAGATCGGCAGGCAGGCGTCCCGTGAGCAGCGAGGTGCCAGAATAATTCTGCCGGGGGGATAAAAAGGTGATGCGGCCTTTAGCCTGGAAGGATTGGACCCGCGTTTGCCGGGATTGCAGGCGGGCCAGAATCGCCTCCGCAGAAGTGACCGCCACGGGTGGCGGGGGCGGGGGCAGAGTTCGGCACCCCGCCGCCAAGAGGAAAGCCGACAGCACCAGCCAGAAGACGCCCCGGAACGTCACGGGGTCGAATCTCTCATCAGGACTTCCAGATGATTGATTTTCTTGTGCAGTTCGGCGGTATTGGCATTCTCCAGCCGCAGGGCGTGCCGATAGGTGCGCAAGGCGTCCCGGTAGCGCTTTTGCTGGAAATAGGCATCCCCCAAATGTTCGGCCACGGTGCCGTCATGGGGCATGATGTGGTGAGCCCGTTCCAGCTCTGCCACCGCCTTGCCATACTGGCCTTTCTTATAAAAGACCCACCCCAGGCTGTCAATGATGTGGCCGCTGTTGGGTTTGGCCTGCAAGGCCTCCCGGACCAGCTTTTCGGCCTCATCCAGGTTGATGCCGCTTTCGGCGTAAGTGTAACCGAGGAAGTTCTGGGCATCGGGATTATTCGGTTCCAGTTTCAGGACTTTTTTGATCTCCTGGATACTGT
Organism: uncultured Desulfobacca sp.; assembly: GCA_964398095.1. Lineage (GTDB taxonomy): Bacteria > Desulfobacterota > Desulfobaccia > Desulfobaccales > 0-14-0-80-60-11 > 0-14-0-80-60-11. The sequence continues at coordinate 9,676 of CAYNMI010000034.1, read as the reverse complement.
CGTCGCGTTTATGCTGTTTCTCATAAAGCACCGCCAGGCGGAAATGGATTTCCACCGGCCGCTCCACCTTGCCCAACCCGGCCTTCAGGGCCTGGATGGCCTGATCCCACTGGTTATCTTCTTCATAAAAGTAGGAGCTGGTCAGATAAATCTCTTCCTGCTTGGGGGCCAGGGTCAGGAGATTATTGATGATCTGCCGGGCCCGCACTTTGTCGCCCGTTTGAAAAGTGAGATAGGCCATCCGCAGGCGGGCCTGAATGAAGTGCTCGTCACTCCGGGATACCAGTTGATACTCCCGGGCCGCCGCTTTCAGATCACCTTTCTCCTCCAGGGCCATGGCGATGAAGTAGCGAGCCCGTTCCTGGTAGCGGGGATGGCTCAGGAGGGGGCGCAAATACCGGATGGCGCTGTCCGGTAGTTTCTGTTCCAAGTAGATCAGGCCGATATTGAAGTTCACGGCGGGGTCATTCCTCTCCAGGGTCCTGATCTTCTGGAAGACTTTTTGGGCATCGCCGTAGCGGTTCATCACCAGATAGAGGCGGGCGATACTGGCCCAGACCCGGCTATTACGGGGTTGGGAGCGCAGAATGCGGCGATACATGGAGAGGGCCCGGCTGTAACGGTGCTCCCGTTCCAGGGTGACTCCCAGGTCGAACATGGCCGGGATGAAATTGGGGTCCATGGTGAGGACCAGAAAAAATTCTTTCTTCGCCTCCGACAAACGGTCAGTTTCCAGATAAATGCGGCCCAGATAGTAATGCCCCACCACCAGTTGGGGATCCAGGCGCAAAAGTCCCTGGATGGTATGAATGGCTTTGGGATACCGCCGCTGTTGGGCGTAAAGGGTGGCCAGGAAGAGGCGGGCTTCCCGGCTTTCCGGGTCTAACTGCAAAATGCGCTCGTATTCCCGGATGGCATCATCCAACTGGTTCAACCCCACGTGGAGACCGGCCAGGAGGAAATACGCCTCTTGCTGCTTGGGATCTAATTTGAGGGATTTCTCGGCGTGAGCCAGCGCCTGCTTGACATTGCCCTGGCGTTGGTAGAGGGTCGCCAGTTCTATCTCCATTGTGGCAGACTCAGGATCATTTTTCAGGGCCATCTCATATTCATCGATGGCCGCCGCCACGTCATCGGCCCCCAGATCCTGCTGGGCCTTGAGGAAGTGGTAATATGCCAGGCTTTTGGGGGTTTCGGTGGTCTTGGAAACCCCGGTTTCGCCGGGCACCACCCGCTTTAGGGAAGCGCAGCCCATGACCGCCGCGGACACCCATAGTCCCAGGAAACCGCAGCACAGGACCCGCAATAGGGCAGTTCTATTGGTTAAGATACCAAACATTTTCGTGAGCATTTTCCACTTAGACCAGTTGAGCCTCAGGAGGCGACCCTCGGGTAAGCTAATCTCCCAGGGGGGTCCGATAATCCTCCCAATCAGCGATTTCATTTTTAAGATATTGGCGCAATCGTTTAATGAGACGGTCTTCGATCTGGCGCACCCTCTCCCGGGAGATGTGGTGCCGCGCCCCGATCTCTTGCAGGGTCATCGACTTTTCCGCCAACAGGCGCAAGTCCAGAATATCCAATTCCTTCTCATTGAGTTCGCTGCGAAAATCCGCCAGTTTCCGGCGGAACATATTTTTCAGTTCGGCATCGGCCAATACTTCTTCCACCTGGGGGTCGGTGGCGGGCAAAAAATTCTTGTGATATTCATCGGAACCGTCCTTCAAGGGGGCGTCCAGGGAAAGCTCCCACCCACCCAGGCGCTGGTCCATCTCGATGACTTCCTCCTCCCGCACGTTCAAGGCCTCAGCCAGGAGTTTAGGGCCCGGCTCAAACCCCTGGGCCCGGAGTTTCTCCTTTTCCCGTTTCAAGTTGTAAAAGAGTTTGCGTTGCGACTGGGTGGTGCCGATCTTCACCAGCTTCCAATTGTCCATGATGAACTTGAGAATGTAAGCCTTGATCCAGAAAGAGGCATAATAGGAGAGCTTGATGCCACGGTAGGGATCAAATTTCTTGATGGCATGCATGAGACCGATATTGCCTTCCTGGATCAGGTCCAGCAGGTTTTTCATCCAGTATTTCTGGAACTCCAGGGCAATCTTGATCACCAGCCTTAAGTTACTGGTGATCAGCCGGGAGCCGGTTTCCCGGTCGCCGGTCTCATGGTAGAGGGTGGTGAGGGCTTTCTCCTCCTCCGGGGTGAGCAAGGCAAAGCGGTTCGCCTCGCGGATATAGCGCTGCACCAGGTCGATATCGCTGGGCATGGGCAGCGCCGCCTCGACCTCTTCCTTGTCCTCCTCGATCTCCGGCTCCAGGATATCCGGCAATTCTTCCGGAAACTCGTTAATATCCCTGTCGAACTGATCGTTCAATGGCTCCATCCTGGATGAGTTTCCGGTCTTTACCAGATAAGACGAACCGGGATTTGGCGCTGGGCCAGATACTCTTTAATACCTTGCATGGTATAGGTGCCGTAATGGACCATGGAAGCAATCAGCGCCGCGTCCGCCCGGCCCTGGGTGAGCACTTGACAGAGGTGGTCGGGAGTCCCGGCGCCGCCGGAGGCAATCACCGGAATGGGCACGGCTTCAGAAATCATCCGGGTCAGGGTCAGTTCATAACCAGCCTGGGTGCCGTCGGCATCTATGGAGTTGAGACAGATCTCCCCGGCTCCCAGCCGCACCGCCTCCCGAGCCCACCAGAGGGCGTCGATCCCCATGGGGGTGCGGCCCCCGTGAATTACCATTTCATAACCCGAGGGGATGGCGGGGGAGGCAGTGACCCGCTTCACGTCCATGCCCAGCACGATGCACTGGCTGCCGAAGGCCTGGGCCCCGGCGGTGATCAGCGACGGTTCCAGGATGGCGGCGCTGTTGACGCTCACCTTCTCGGCCCCGGCCAGCAGCACCTCCCGCATGTCGTTGAGATTACGGATGCCGCCGCCCACCGAAAAGGGAATGAGAATCTCCGCGGCCACCCGGCGGACCACGTCGATCATGATGTTCCGGCGGTCACTGGAGGCGGTGATGTCGTAAAAGACCAGTTCATCGGCCCCGGCTTCATAGTAGTGCCGGGCCATGGCCACCGGGTCCCCGATATCTACATTATTCTTGAATCTGATGCCTTTGGTGGTCCGGCCGTCCCGGACGTCCAGGCACGGGATGATCCGCTTACTCAGCATGGGTGCCGTCCCAGGCCAGGAAATTCTCCAGGATCTGGAGCCCGAAGCGGCCGCTTTTCTCCGGGTGGAACTGGGTGGCCACCAGGTTGCGCCAGCCAATGGCGCTGGGAAATTCAATGCCGTGGTCCGTCACCCCCAGCACCATGCTCGCCTGGTCCGGCGCCGGATAGTAGCTGTGGACAAAATAGTATTCGGCACCCTCCGGCAACTCCTTGAATACCGGGTGGTCTTTGAGAAAACGGACCCGATTCCACCCCATGTGGGGAATCTTCAAGTCTTGGACCCGGGGGAGCGCCCGGGTGCGGCCCGGCAGCAAGCCCAGGCAGGTGGCATCGTTTTCCTCACTGCCCTCCAGAATGATTTGCGCCCCCAGGCAGATGCCCAGGATGGGGATGCCCCGCTGGCAACTCTGGCGTAGGGCCTGATCCAGACCCAGCTCCCGGAGCGTGGCCATGGCCTGGCCGGCCGCGCCCACTCCGGGAAAGATGACCCGACTGGCCTGGGCCACCACCGCCGGGTCTTGGGTTACGGCGCCCTCCACTCCCAGGGCCTTGAGGGACCGGACCACACTGGTGAGGTTGCCGGCCTGATAATCGATAATGACGATCACGGATACCTTAAAATAGCCAGGAAATTTCTACACCTTAAAATTTATCAATCCGGTGGCCTTGAGTCAACATGATTATCCCCGACTCCCGGACGTCTTTGCCACCGTTTAAGGAAAACTTTCCTATCTCATTACCATCCCTAAGGGCTGGACATCTATTTTCCCTTGACATCTAACATCCTTAAAAACTAGAATAACCCAATTTAAAGGTCTCAGGGGGGAGGAGACGATGCCGCGTGGGGGAAACGCCAGACCCAGGAAGTGGTTACTGGGGTGTGTCATCATCCTGTTAACCCTCGGTTTCCTGATGCCGGCGCCGACGCCGGTTTACGCCTTGCAGAAAGATTTGGCCATCGGCTGCACCATCCTCGGGTTGCTCGCCAGCCCGTTGATCGGCTACGGGATCTATGAGAACCTGCCCTCCCGCCGATATAAGGAGCGCCTGCTCAACGGTGAATTTTATTTCGGGGGTTTTCTGGGGATGGCAATTACCCCCAGTCAGGATCTCCAATATCTTAGTGGTGTTACCCTCAATGGGGGGGTCAATGGCCGCGCAGGTCCGGTAACCCTGTTTAACAACCAATTTGCCAACTCCCTGGCCGGGGGCGTGAAGTTGGGCTACTTTACCCACGCCATCCCCTACCTGGGTCTGGAAGTGGAGTCCGGCGTCAACAACAGTTACGTCAACCGGCGCACCTTGGCCATGAGCCACCCCATCCAGGGGTATACCACGGGTACCGTGCCCAATGACTTCTGGATGAATTGGACCACGGCCCTGCACATCGTCGGCCGCTACGGCTTTCTCCCGGATCAGAAAGTGTCGTTTGGCCGGTTGCAGCCTTACGTGGGCATCGGTCCGTGCTTTTCCTGCCTCTATGAGGAGGTGGATTCGGCCAAGAATTTCGGGGTTGACGTGATGACGGGGTTGCGCTACATGATCACCCAACATATCGGGGCCTTCGTGGAATACAAATTCAACTACCAATGGAATGTGGAAATTGAATCCCACCCCTTTTATCTACCCAACGGCACGGCGTGCCGGAATATGACGACTTTTAATTTTGCCACCCATAGAGTGGTGATAGGCATGGCCTACCATTGGTAGGGAAACGCCCCTTTTCCCTTGTCCACCAGGCGGCCCCCGGGCCGCCTTTTCTGTGACCATGGCAGTGAGCGGTTAGCAATTGGCAGTTAGCTTTCAACCGATACCAAAGCCATTTCATACCAAGTCACGGTCAAACAGGTGGCACAGGCGTCCTGCCTGCGCCGGCGCAGGCTGAAGCCCGCGATTACAAAAATTGGCTTCCGACTGCGAATCGGTATAACCATCCCAAGTCTTGACTAACCACTAACTGCTAACCGCTAATTGCTAATCCCCCGAAAGCTGTGTTATTCTTAACCGAAAATTCCTGATCCAGGTTAAGATATGAAACTCGTTACGGCTGCGGAGATGCGGGAGTTGGACCGCCGGGCCATCCAGGACCTCGGAATTCCCTCCCTGGTCCTCATGGAGAATGCCGGGCGCACCACCTACCAAATTCTCCGGCGGGAATTTCCCGCTCTGGCGGGGGAAGTGGCGGTCCTGGCCGGCCGGGGCAACAACGGCGGCGACGGCTTCGTGGTGGCCCGCTATCTGGCCAACGCCGGCCTCCCGGTAACCGTTTTCCTCTTGGGACCCCGGGACCGGGTGAGCGGCGACGCCCGGGTCAACCTGGAGGTCCTGGCCCACCTGGGGGTTGAGGTGGCGGAAGTCCTCACCGAGGCCGACCTGAACCCCGTCCTGCACCGCCTGGCCCGGGCCGGCCTCATCGTGGACGCCCTGCTGGGCACCGGCCTCAATGCCCCGGTGCAGGGCCTGATGGCCGCCTTGATCGAACGGGTCAACCATCTCCGGGCGCCGGTCTTGGCGGTGGATATCCCCACGGGCCTCTGTGCGGATACCGGGGCAGTCCTGGGCGCGGCCCTGCAGGCGGAAGTCACCGTCACCTACGGCTGGCCCAAGCTGGGCCAGGTCCTGCCTCCGGGCCGGGATTACGTGGGCCGCCTCTGGCAGGTGGATATCAGCATCCCCCCAAGGCTCGCCGGGGAGGCGCCGGTGGAACTGGCCGAAGCCCGGGACCTGCGGCAACTCCTGCCCCCCCGGCCCGCCGGCAGCCACAAAGGCAACTTCGGGCACCTCCTGGTTCTGGCCGGCTCCGTGGGCAAGACCGGGGCCGCGGCCATGGCTTCGGAGGCGGCGCTCCGGGCCGGAGCCGGGCTGGTGACCCTGGGGATTCCCGCCAGCCTCAACGATATTTTGGAAGTGAAGCTCACCGAGGCCATGACCCTGCCCCTGCCCGAGGCCCCGGGGACCCGGGCCCTGGGCGCCGCGGCCCTGACCCCCATCCGGGAGTTTCTGGCCCCCAAGTCCGTCCTGGCCTTGGGGCCGGGGATCGGGACCCACCCGGAAACCGGGGAATTGGTGCGGCGGCTGGTGCACGAATTGCCCCAGCCCATGGTCATCGACGCCGACGGGATCAATAACCTGGCCGCGGCTACCACCGGTTTGCCCGGCGCCGCGGGTCTTCGGATTCTGACCCCTCACCCGGGAGAAATGGCCCGGCTGGTGGGGCTGACCACCCCGGAAGTCCAGGCCCGGCGTCTGGACCTGGCCCGGGAGACCGCGGCCCGCTTCGGGGTCACCCTGGTGCTCAAAGGCGCCCAGACCGTGGTGGCCTCCCCGGACGGCCGCGCCAGTCTCAACTCCACGGGGAACCCGGCCCTGGCCAGCGGCGGCACCGGCGACGTCCTCACCGGCGTCATCGGCGGGTTTCTGGCCCAGGGGCTCACCCCCTGGGACGCGGCCCGCCTGGGCGTCTATCTCCACGGCCTGGCCGCCGATTTTTTCGTCAGCCACCACGGGCCCCGGGGCCTCATCGCCGGTGATCTGCTCCGGGTTTTTCCCGACGTCCTGGCCCGGTTCATTCAGGGCCTTATCCCCCCGGCAGAGGAAGATATATGCTGCAAGCGCGTGATATCATGACCACGGAGGTCCTCACGGTCAGCCCGGAGACTTCCATTGCGGAGCTGTCCAAGACCCTGGAAAATCGCAAGATCGGCGGCCTGCCGGTGCTGGATAAAGGCGGCCGCCTGGTGGGGGTCATCACCCAGAGCGACCTGGTGGAGCGGGCCCGGGACCTGGAACTCCCGCCGGCCATCAATATCCTGGATTTTCACTTCTACCTCGAGATTCCTTCGCATCTGCTCCACCGGGTGGAAAAGATGCTGGGCACTACGGTGGGCGATTGTATGACCGCCAACCCCGTCACCGTGGCCCCGGACACCCCGGTCACCGGGGTCGCCGGGCTCATGGCCAAACAAAAAATTTACACTATTCCGGTGATGGAGGGGGAAAAACTCGTGGGCGTCATCGGCAAGATGGACCTGGTCCGGGCCATGGCCCAAGAACCCGGCGAGTGAGGCCCAGTGCCGCCATTGCCAGGATGGCGCCGGCTTTGGCCTGCGGCTCCAAAAACTACCTGATATGAGGCCCTATTCCCGGATCAGCCCCAGCCCCGAAGCGACCCGGGCCCTGGCGGCCCGGTTGGGGCCAGGGCTGGCTCCGGGGGATGTGGTAGCCCTGAACGGGGAGTTGGGCAGCGGCAAGACCGAATTCGTCCACGGCCTGGCGGCGGGGCTGGCGGTGCCGCCCCACCTGGTGGCCAGCCCCAGCTTCACCCTGGTGCACGAGTATCCCGGCCGGCTGACCCTGGTCCACCTGGACCTCTACCGCCTGGAAGACCTGCCGCCGGAGCTCCTTCCGGACCTGGAGGAATATCTGGCCGGCGACCAGGTGGTGGTGGTGGAATGGGCCCGGCGCCTGGCGCCCCTCCTCCCCGGCGATTACCTGGAGGTGGACCTGGAGATCGTGGGCGAGCACGACCGGCGCCTCACCTTCACCGGCCACGGCGAGCGCAGTTGGGGACTGGTGCGGAAGTTGGAAGAAAGAGGATAATATCAAATACTCGTCGCTACGACCACGCCTTGTAGGGGCGCACCCAGGTGTGCGCCCCCAAGGCTCCTAGATATGTAGGGCGGGCACTGCCCGCCGATTCTTTTGTTCTCAGCACTTTTCTGTAGTACAGTAGGGCGGGAAAGCGCAGCGCATCCCGCCGGCAAATGATTTGAGGAGATCTACATGGCCAAAATAACCCCCCAGCGCCGGGTGGCGCTGGACACTCCCGAAGGCATAATGGATTGGGCTCAGTTCTGGTTGGAACGGCTGAAACCCTATGCGAAATGGCTGGGGTTGGGGGCGCTGGTGATCGCCGTGGTCATAGGCGCCTGGAACATTCACTCCTGGATAAAAACGAGCCGGGAGACCAAGGCCGCCGCGGCTTTAGCCCAGGTGACTCTCAAGCTCAACCGCCATATCCCGGCCGCCGCCGCAGCCCAGGACCTGGAAAAGTTTGTCAAGGCATATCCCGGCTCCCGGGCGGCCGGGGAAGCCCAACTCCTGCGCGCCAACCTCCTCTATGGGTTGAAGCAATACGGCGAGGCCGCCACCGCGTACGAATCCCTCCTGGGCAGCCCCGACCCGGGTTGGAACGCCCTGGTCAGCGAAAGTCTCAGTTATTGCTACGAGGGCCTGGGAAACTTTAAAAAGGCGGCCGCGGTCTTGAAGCCCGTGGTGGACCAAACTTACGGGCCCTTGAAGAACGAGGTCATGCGGCGCCTGGCCATGCTCTTCGAAGAGGCGAAGGAACCCAAAGAAGCCGCGGTCTACTGGCGCAAGCTGCTGGACCGGCCGTCAGACGCCGCCCTGAGGCCTTATTTCCAGGAAAAACTGGCGGCCGCGGAGGCCAAGAGCAAGAAATAACGCCTACTTTTTCTCTGCCGCCAGTTTGGCCTTGACCAGGCTGATATTTAACTGCACCAGGGGCGCCAGGTCCTGGTTGCCGTAGACCGCCGCCAGGGGCCGGAAGGCCAGGCAGAGGCCCTGCACGTCGCACACCTGGTTCACCTTCCCTTGAAAGCCCCGGGCCCGGGGCAGGGCCTGCGAAAATAAGGCGAGGGCTTCCGGGAGTTTATGCTCTCTGACCTTAATGGCCCCCAGATTATTCAGGGCCACAGGGTTGCCGGGGTCCTGCTTCAGGACCTGTGCGTAGATATTCTGCGCCTGAGCCAGGTTGCCCGCCTCCAGTAAATCGTAGCTCTCCACCAGCATCTTGGTAAGGCCAGCGTCAGTCTGGGCCTGGAGCGGCCCGGCCAGGACCAGACCCAGGGCCGCCCCCATGAGGACTAGATGCCAAACTCCCGGTTTCATGCCTGCCCCCCCGAATTAAACCGTCTGCCGTTTAAAATGCAAGCAACTATCTCTATAACCAACTGATATTACTTATTAATTTAACCTAAAACTGCAAACTGAAAACGGTATGATACGCTGTGCTTGCACCATAGCCACCTCCGCCCGGGTTGTCAATCCCGGAGTGCCTGCGCCCCGGCCGCGTCTCGGGGGTATCCGGCCCCCCCCAAAAAAAAGGCCCCCGGACGGGGGCCTAGGAGCTCCTGGGGGGCGGCAGTTAAACGATAATTATCTTAAGCCCTTCCCCGGAACAGGGCCCGCAGTCATGTAGCCTTTGACCATCTCGATGTTCATCTTGATCAAGGGCTCCAGGTCCTGATTACCGGCACTGCCAGCGACGGGTTTGAAAGCCATACAGATATTGCCGATGGTGCATACCCGGTTGACCTGGACCATGTAGCCTTTGGCCTTGGCCAGGGCCTGGTTCAGATAGGTGTCGGCCTTGTCCATCTTCTTTTCCGCCACCATGACGGACGCTTTGTTGTTCAGGGCCAGGGGATTGCCCGGGTCCTTGGCCAGGACTTTGTCCAGAAGCGCATCGGCT
>CAYNMI010000033.1:11897-14235 GCA_964398095.1 uncultured Desulfobacca sp. | reverse complement strand
ACCTTGAGATGCACCACCTGGGTGATCTCCTGGTTCTGCACCTGAGCCAACAAATCCGCGGCCGCGGCCGGGAGCGATCCCAGGAAAACCAGGATAATCCCCCACCACAGCCACGTCACTCTCCGGGCTGGCCTTTCCAAACCCGTCTCCCCCTTGTGGCTTGCAAATTTTTTTCCATTCTTTTGGGCCGTATCAGGTCCCAAAACAATAGGACTAATTGCTACCATAGTATTTCAATTATTTTTGTCAACACTTTTTTATAAAGATGCAAAGAAAATTAATTAAAATTGACGATTATTTCAAATTTCAATGAATGTTATGGTCGAATTTCCTTAGTTGTGGGTTCCAAATCCCTGAGGGTCAGAGCACGGCACCTAACCGGCCTTGGGAACCACTTTCCCGGTGGCCAAGAACCCTTTGCCCCGCGTTTTGGGCCGGGTAACCCCAAGGGGGGTCAATGGGACAACTAATTGAAATAACTTGATAATAACTGTACTCAGAACAACGTTTTCCCGACTTGAGGGGTATTATAATGGCTTGAATAACGGCAGGTGGGAGGCGATCATTACAGCTTGCGCGGCAGCAAGAACTCGCGCCACGACTTGGCCGCGCCAAGCAGTGATTTCAGCCCCGCTTGGCTGCCGACCTTACCCAAGTAGTTTTAATAAAAATATTATAATAAAAAAAATAAAAATTAAGCAAATAAAAATGCCTTATTCCCCAAACTATTAGTGGACATCTCCTCATTAAAATGATATATTTATATACTATCGTGGGACGCCCCCATCTTAGCGTGACCGTCCCATCAAACGGCTGCCCGGCGGGGTGGGAAAGCAGTCATCTGAGGCGTCTAAAAAATTTTGCGGCCGACGGCCGCATCCCTCCCCCGGCCCAGCCGGCCCCGCCATTATTCCGCCAGCAGCTTTTTTCTGAAAGCCCGGCATTTTTAGGAAATATTAAATATTGTCGGAATGTTAAGCCCGGCTAAAGGAGTAGACGGCGGTCCAAATTTATATTATAATTATTGATTAAGAATATCTAAAAGGGTGTTGCATGGGGCGCGCTATACTGGTCACCCTGGGGCTCGGATTCGCCGGGCTAATCCTGGTCCTGTTCTGCCGACCTCCCGGAGAGCACTATCCGGGAAGGGTTGGGGACCGCGCCGTCTCCGGCCTGGCCACCCCTGCCGCCCGGGCCCCCGCGGCCTTGCCGGGGGAGGCGGCGGCCGGGCCGGCGCCGCAGGGGGCCTGCCCCCAGCCAGGAGTTCAACCTGCAAACCCCGGTGCGGCGTGGCCGGCGTCAGCCAGGGACGGCAATGGCCGCTCTCCCCGGATCCCCCCTCGGGTTGCCAGCCTGGTCAAACGCCACCACCTGGAGGTGGTGATCAAAAAATATGCCCGCCGTTATGGCGTGGATGAAGACCTGGTGTGGGCCGTCATTCGCCAGGAATCCGGATTTAATCCCGAGGCCGTATCCCCCAAAGGCGCCATGGGACTCATGCAGCTCATGCCGGGGACCGCGGCCCAACTGGGAGTTTCCGACGCCTTTGATGTAGAGCAAAACATTGCCGGCGGCATAAAATATCTGGATTGCTGCCTCAACCAATTTCACCGGAATGTTCCCCTGGCCCTGGCCGCGTATAACGCCGGACCGGAGAATGTGGTGAAATACCAGGGATGCCCCCCGTTTCCCGAGACGCGGCAATATGTCATCAGCATCCTCCGGGCCTATGCGGGGGCCTCGATGCAGGAAGATCTGAAGCAAATCAGCTTAAGTCCGGTTTCCGACGCAGACCTTGCCGAGCCCGCCGGACTCAAGGGGTTGCCCTGGAGGATTCCCCTCCCCAAGTGGATAATCGCGACCCCGCGCTGTACCCTTGGCGCCCCTCAATGGAAAGTGGCCCTGCGCCCTTTCTGAGCCAGGGCGTGCTTGAACTCCCTTGGGGGTGGGGCCGGCCGCAGCCCCGGGGGCGCTTGCTCGTGAGGCCAGGAGCTTTAAGATTGCCAAAACTTAACCTAAAGGTCTGAGAAAATTATGAAGCAAGAACCGTTTTCTTGGCGCAAGACGATCGTCTGGGTGGTGGCACTGCTGGTGGTGATTTCTCTGTGTGCCTGCAGCAGCATGGAGGATAAACGCAACAAGTTCATGGCTTCCGGGAAAGAATTTTACCAGAAGGCGGACTATATCCATGCGCGCTTGCAGTTTCAGAACGCCTTGCAAATTGACCCCAAATTTGCCGAAGCCGACTTGTGGCTGGGCAAGACCCAATTAAAACTGAAAAATCCCCGGGGGGCCTATGGAGCCCTGAGTCAAGCCGTGGAATTGAACCCCAAGCTCA
>CAYNMI010000033.1:0-11797 GCA_964398095.1 uncultured Desulfobacca sp. | reverse complement strand
TATGCAGCCAGAGCCGGGCTGGCTGACGCCCAAAAGCAATTCGACGTTGGGGAGTCGTTCCTGGTTAAGGCCATCGCCCTGCAACCGAAGAATACCGGCCTTTATAACCAATTAGCGCGCCATTACATGGTGGCCAAACAACGGGACAAAGCCGAGGAGACGCTCCGCAAGATCGTCAGCATGGAGCCGAATGGCGCCAAGCCGGTCATCACGCTGGCCCGCTACCTGCTCAGTCAAGGGCGGCGCCAGGAGGCGGAGAAAACCCTCCAGGATTTTATTAAGGGTCATCCGGATAATTATCCGGCCCGCTTCGGCCTGGCGGAATTTTATTTGGCCCAACGGCGGCCCGGCCAGGCCGAGAAAGTGCTGGAGGCCATCATCAAGCTGGACCCCGAAGGACCTAAAGGGATCCAAGCCAAAAACGAACTGGCCCGTCTCAAGCTAACCCAGGGCCAAATCGATGCGGCCCAGAAGCTGGTAAAGGCAATCCTGAAAGCTAACCCCAAGGACATGGTGGCCACCGAGACCCAGGGAATCATCGCCCTGAATAAAAAGGACGGCCTGACCGCGGTAAATAGTTTCCGCCTCCTCACCCAGGATCGGCCCCAAGACCCTGGGGTCTGGCTGCTCCTGGCCAGGGCCAACCTCTTGAACAAGGAAGAGGCGCTGGCCAAGGAAAACGCCAAAAAGGCCCTGGAGATTAAACCGGACTTTCTGGACGCCAGAAAATTCCTTTATGGCATCTTTCTCCAGGACAAGGATTATGACGGCGCCATCAATATTATCCAGGGTTATCTGCGGCGCGACAGCAAAGATATTTTCAATCTCATCATGCTGGGGGACGTCTATGCCCTGAAAGAGGATTATGCCCAGGCCAAGGCCACCTTCCAGAAAATTATTGCTCTGGCCCCCAAGAACCCCCAAGGTTATTACCAACTGGCGCTTCTGGGAGTCAAGACCAAGAAGACGGCCGAAGCCCTGCATGACGCCGACCAGGCCTTACAGGCCCAGCCCGATTTTGTGCCCGCCCTCCAACTCATAGTGGGCATCTACCAGAAACAGGAGCACCCTGACAAGGCCTTGGCGGCCGTCCGCCAGACCTTGGCTCGCAGCCCCAAAAATCCCCGGTTGCTCCAGATGTTGGGAGAAGTGCTGTTGATCCAGAAGCAGCCCCAGGCCGCGGTCGCCCCCCTGGAAGAAGCCCTGACCTTGAATCCCCGCCAGGTATCCGCCCTGCAATTGCTGGCCCTGGCCTACCAACAAATGCCGAATTCGGATCAGGCCCTGCAGCAGTTGGAAGCGAAGGTGGCTAACCCTAAGTCTTCGCCGATCTTATCCCTGGTGTTGGCCACGGTCTATGAGCGGCAGCAGAAATTTGATAAGGCCATTAATCTGTATAACAGCCTCTTGGCCCGCAACCTGTTTACCTCCCTGGCTCGCAACAATCTCGCCTATCTGTTGGCGGAACACCAGCCCACCCAGGACAACCTGGCCCGGGCCCAGAAGCTGTCCGCTGAAACCCTGGAGGACCACCCCGAAGAACCCAGTTTTTTGGACACCATGGGCTGGATCCTGTGTAAAGAGGGGAATTACGTCCAGGCCAAGACCTACCTGGAGAAGGCGATGGCGCACGCCCCAGGTCAGCCGGCCATGCTGTTTCATTTGGCGTGGTGTGAAGCCAAACTGGGGGAAACGGCTGCGGCTCGCACCCATTTACAAAAGGCCCTGGAAAACAAGGCCAAATTTGGGGAGCGGGACGCGGCCCAAAAGCTGCTGAACAGTCTCCCCGCCGCAGGGAAATAGGCGATTGCGCTTAGCCGCCGGTTGGGAGGATCACTGCTAATCACGCGGCCGGCCATGGGGCCGGCTGCGCTGCCTGGGGCCCGGCCTCTCAAGGTTCAAGCCCATGGTTATGATAAAATGCCTCTCCATCTATGAGGCATCACGACAAAATCCTTTTTCCCAGGACCGGAGCAACCATGGGTGATGCCGCTGCAATACCGATCTATGGAGTAATTCTGGCCGGAGGGTGGGGGACCCGGTTTTGGCCCCTGAGCCGCTCCCAGTACCCCAAGCAGGTGCTGCGCCTGCTGGGCTCCACCTCCATGCTGCAATCCACCGTCGAACGCCTGCTCCCCCGCATTCCCCCGGAGCGCCTGGCGGTGGTGACCAATGCCGACCAGGCCGGGCTGATTCACCAGGACCTGCAGCGCCAAGGCTGGGACGAGGTCCGCATCTGGATTGAACCCGAGGGCCGCAATACCGCCGCCGCGGTGGGGCTGGCCGCGGTTTACCTGGGGGAGGCGGCCGAGGCGGCCGTCATGGCGGTGTTCCCGGCCGATCATTTCATCCGGGATCGGGCCGGTCTGCTCCAGGCCCTGGACCTGGGCGCCGCCTGGGCTCAGGCCGGCTACCTGGTGACCTTCGGCATTCCCCCCACCCGTCCCGAGACGGGCTACGGCTACATCAAGCAAGGCCCCGCCCTGGATGACCAGGGCAAGGCCTTCCGGGCCGCCCGGTTCATTGAGAAGCCCCCCCGGGCCCAGGCCCAGGAGTTCCTGGCGGCAGGGGGATACTCCTGGAACAGCGGCATCTTTCTGTTTCGCCGGGATGTCTTGCTGGCCGCCTGCGCCCGCTATTTGCCGGACCTGCACCGGGAACTGGCCCGGCTCCAGGCCACGGCCAACCGCCCACCCCTCACCGAGATCTATCAAAATCTCCCCAGCATCTCCCTGGATCACGGCATCCTGGAGAAGGCCGAGAACGTGGCGGTGGTGCCGGTGGAGATGGGCTGGAACGACGTGGGGACCTGGGAAGCCCTGCACGAACTCTTCCCCCGGGATGACCGGGGAAACGTGGTCCTGGGCCGGGTCCTGGACCAGGGCAGCCGGGATTCCATCTTCTATGCCCAAAACCGTCTGGTGGCCACCATCGGCCTGGAGCGAACCATCGTGGTGGATACCCCGGACGCCACCCTGGTCTGCCACCGGGACCGGGCCCAGGAGGTCAAGGACCTGGTGATGGAGTTGCACCGGCAAAACATGGTGGAGTCGGTGCAGCATACCACGGTGGAGCGCCCCTGGGGCCGCTATGTGGTCATGGATGAGGGGCCGGGTTTTAAGGTCAAACGGATCGTGGTGGATCCGGGCAAAAAGCTCAGTCTCCAGGTGCACCAGCGCCGGGCGGAACACTGGGTGGTGGTCTCGGGCACCGCCCGGGTCACCATCGGCCAGGAGATCAGCCTGGTGGCCAGCAACCAGAGCGTCTACATCCCCTCCAAGACCCCCCACCGCCTGGAAAACCCCACCGTGGAGTCCATCCAGCTCATCGAGGTCCAGACCGGGGACTACCTGGAAGAAGACGACATCCTGCGCCTGGATGACGATTACTGGCATCCGGGCCAGGCCTGAAGCTTTACTGGGGTACTGAATCCGCTAGTTAAGAACTTCCTCGATTATTTGCCCAATCCGCCGGGCCGCCTGGCCGTCGCCATAGGGGTTGCGGGCCTGGGCCATGGCTTGGTAGCTGACCGGGTTTTCCAAGAGTTTCTTAATCTCCTGAAAAATCTTTTGCCGATCCGTGCCCACCAGTTTGACCGTCTGGGCCCAGACGCCTTCCGGCCGCTCCGTTACGTCCCGCATGACCAGCACCGGCTTGCCCAGAGCGGGGGCCTCTTCCTGGATACCGCCGGAATCGGTTAAGGCTAAATAGCTTTGACTCAACAAATACACGAAGGGTGCATATTCCAGGGGGGGTAACAGCGCCAGGCGACCCCCCGGCCCGGCCTCGTTACTGACGGGACCCAGAATTTCTTTTACCGGGCGCTGCACATGGGGATTGAGATGCACCGGATAAACCACCAGGACATCAGGAAAAGCCTCCACCACATTCCGCAGGGCCCAGCAAATGTTTTCAAAGCCGGGGCCAAAATTTTCCCGGCGATGCCCGGTGACCAGAATCAGGCGCTTGCCGGCCAATGACAGACTGTGTTCACGGCCAAAGTAGTCTTGCCAGTGCTGTTGTTCTTGACTCACCCGGTCAGCAATGATCTTAAGGGCATCGATTACGGTATTGCCGGTGACCCAGATGCGTTCCGGGGCCACCCCTTCCGCTACCAGATTGTCCCGGGCCCAGGCCGTCGGGGCAAAGTGATAGTCCGTCAAAACCCCCGCTAAATGGCGGTTGATTTCTTCCGGGAACGGCCGGTGTTTGTCCCAGGTGCGGAGCCCGGCTTCCACGTGCCCCACGGGAATTTTCAGGTAGAAGGCCGCCAGGGCCGCCACAAAGGTGGTGGTGGTGTCGCCGTGGACCAGCACCAGGTCCGGCTGCTCCCGGCGCAGCACCTCCTTTAAGCCGATGAGCGCCCGGCTGGTGATGTCAAACAGGTCCTGGTCAGGCGACATGATATCCAGATCATAATCCGGCCGGATGGCAAAAATATCCAGCACCTGGTCCAACATCTGGCGATGTTGGGCCGTCACCGCGACCTTGACGTGAAAAGCCGCCGTCTCCTTAAGCTGCAAGACCACCGGGGCCATCTTGATGGCCTCCGGCCGGGTGCCGAAAATGATGAGAATCTTTTTCAATATCCTCAGCTTGACCTAGCCCTTGCACACGAGTTGACGCACCGCCGAGGACATGCCAGGGCCAAACCGGGCTGCCGCGGCAATCAGGTCCCAGTTGTCTTTGAACCAGGCGATGGCATTTTTTAGGCCCTCGGGAAATGGCGTGTTGGGCTGGTAGCCAATGAGGCTCTCGGCCCGGGCCACCGAGGCCAGGAGGCGAGGCTTGGTATCCCATTTGCGCCGATCGGTAAAGGTGACGCCGGCGGTATTCCCCACCTGGCTATTGATCATTTCCGCCAGATCGATGATCCGGGTTTCGGCGCCGGAGGCCAGATTGAACTCCTGACCCACCGCGGCTTCAAAATACCCGGCGCGCAGGAGTCCATCCACGATATCGCCCACGTAAGTGAAATCCCGGGTCTCTTCGCCCGTCCCGGTGATGGGCAGGGGCTGGCCCTGCATGGCCAGATAGATAAAGTTGGGAATCACGTTGCGGTACTGCCCGGGAACCTCCCCCGGCCCATAAGAATTAAAAAACCGGGCCTTGACCGTGGGCAGACTGTAATGGTGTTGGAAAAAGTTGCAATAGAGTTCCCCCACCATCTTGGTGATCTGATACGGAGAACTTAAGTGCAAGGACATAAATTCCTCAGTGAGGGGCAAGGGGGCGCTGCTCCCGTAAATCGAACACCCGGAGGAGGCATAAATGAAGCGCTTGACTCCGGCCAACTGGGAATATTGCAGGAGCTTCAAGGTTCCCACACCGTTGACCAGTAAATCGGTTTCGGGATGATCGATGGAATTCTGATTGGCGAAGAGGGCCGCCAGGTGAAAGACCAGGTCCGGTCCTTCAAAGAACACCCGCTTGAGTTCCACTTCATCCAGGATACTGCCTTCCACGAACATGACGTTAGCCAGGGCCGGCACGTTCCACCGGGAGGCGGAGGACAGGTCATCCAGCACCAGGACCAGCTTCGCTCCTAACTCACCCAAGGCCTTGGTCAGATTGCTGCCAATGGCCCCGGCGCCGCCGGTGATCAGAATAGTCTTACCGCGATACGCTTCTGTATAATCCATCATCATTACCTCATCCGTTAGTTAGTTTTGGCTGATATCCAGCCATCATCTGCCCCAACCGAACAGGACGATCCGAATGGTCTTCAGCAGAATGGCCAGGTCCAAAAACCAAGTCATATTTTTGATATAATAGAGATCGTATTGGAGCTTTTTTTTGGTCTCCTCCAGGTTGGCCGTATAAGAATGCATCACCTGCGCCCAACCGGTTATCCCCGGCTTGATCAAAAGTCGATAACTATAGTAGGGGATACGCTCCTTATAGCCGCACAGCACCTGACACCCATGCGGGTCATTGGCGCGGCGTCCCTCCCGCAATTCCGGGACCTTATGCTGGAACTCCCGGATAAACACTTCCCGCTCGGGCCGGGGACCGATAAAACTCATCTCGCCTTTCAAAATGTTGTACAGTTGGGGAAGTTCATCCAGGCGGGCCCGGCGTAAGATGCGGCCCACCCGGGTAACCCGCGGGTCCCGGAGGCAGGCGAACTGTGGCCCCGCCTTCTCGGCATCCTGGATCATGGTGCGGAATTTAATGATGCGGAAGGGCTTGCCATCCTTCCCTAAACGTTCCTGGCGGAAAAAAACCGGCCCCCCCGGCTTGTCCAGCTTGATGGCGGCGGCAATGAGGACCCACAGGGGCCAGGTGAGCGCCAATCCCAAGGCGGCCAATATTACATCTATGAACCGTTTGAAGTGGCGATAATATAACTTGGCGCCGTGCAGGCTGTGCAGCAGGAGCCATACATCCGAAATGTGATCGGTGGGGATTCTCCAGGCCAAAAACTCGTAGAGGCTGGGCATGTCAATTACCTGAATCCCCATAAACGAGAGACGCACCAGGTTGTCTAACAACGTGGGAGATTTTTTATGGGTGATGGCCATCACCACCATGTTGATCTTATGTTGACTGATCACCTCATCGATTTGACTGGTGTTGCCCAGGACCGGGGCGCCATCGACGCTGGCCCCGATTTTTTGCGGATTGTCGTCCAGCATGCCCACGGCCATTAACCCGCTATTCTTATGCCCCTTGAGGATGCTGAGGATTGTTTGCCCCGCGCCGCCGGCGCCAATAATCAATACTTTTCGTTGCAGGCGCAGCGGCAAGGCAATGGCCGAAAAGGTGTAGCGCCATACTACCATGAGCCAAATAAAGGCGAATCCCTGCCATTCGACAAAATTGCGGCCAAACGCATGCCTGGCCGGCAAAGTGAAGATCATTATTGCGATCAGGGTGCCGATGAGGGTCGATAAAATGACCTGACTGATATTTTCCCGCCGCCGAAAATCCAGGTAATGATCATACAGATTGGCCACGTAAAGGATTAAGATGTACGTCAGCCCCAACGAGGCTAAAGGAATTACAAACAGGTCTATATAAAACCAGGGAATTTCTAAATTCTTGCGGGCCAAGAAAAAACCGATGGGTACCGACAGGCAGAACATGACAACATCTCCTGCCAACAACAGGAGGGGCCAGATGGATAGCGGTAATCCCAAAAATCGGAGCATTAGCTCACCAAAAGGTTAATAAAGTGAACGCTGGGGGCGAGGGCCGGTGGCCAAGGTCTCCCCTTGCCCCCGTAGACCGGCGCACAAGAGATAAAACCGTTCTGAACTTGAAACATATTGTTCAAGATTCCGTACAGTCTGGCTAACCTGAACTTCCCCGATAGAGATTCTTGGTAATGCTCCTGCCCTGCGACCCCATCTCCTTTACCCCTTGGGAGTAAGCAAAAAGAATTACAGCCTGAGTCTGGGGGCCAGACTGATCCCGGCATAAGCTGCAAACCGGGGGCTGGGAATACCTGCTTTCATGGGCCTTTATGCCAACATCGGCCTTCCTGAAGTCATAATGGGTTAAAAATTTGGTAAGCTCGCCTGATATTCTCACTTCTCTTTTTAAAGTCACCCCATCAAGGTCCAACCCCGTGCATATTTTAGAATATTTTTCCTTTAACTCATAGAGGTTGTGCAAATTGCATTCCGGAACCATCTTCTCCCGGCCAAGTCGTTAACGGAGCCCGATTCGGACACCTCATTAAGGATTATTTCGCCATGAGCCTGCTGCCTTCAAAAGATGCTCTCGGGGACCTGATATTTAAGCAATAGCATTGGTACGCCCAACCACCATGGGTAAATGAACGGCTACGTCTCCTCAACAAACCGGACTAGGGCCCTCCATGATCATTCCTGGATAGCGCTTCCGGTCATAAATGGAAATCCTGTGGTAATTTTTACGATACCGCAGCTTACCAAAGTCCTGGCCTGGAGGCGAGGATTTTTCGCCCAATCCCGGTAAGGGGAAAGTAAACGTATTTGAGGCAAGCCAGGAAATATTGTGCTTATTGCAGTGCACCCCCCGGCCGGCCATTTTTCCTGCAAGCACCGCCAGAGCCGCCAAAGGGCAGGTATTGCCGTGGCGGGCATCGGTGAGGGTCTGTCCGCGCGTGGCCACCCCGGCTCTGGGGGTGCTATCGTCCTGTGACTCGAACCTATTTCAAAACCTCCTGTTGCGCCAATTTGTCATTCTGAGCGAAGCGAAGAATCTAGTTTTTCCAATAACCTAGACCCTTCGCTAACGCTCAGGGTGACACAATAACCCGGTTTTGAAATAGCTTGTCGGCAAATCCCTGCGCCATCACCCGATGACGCACCTCTGGACCGAGGTCCAGGGGACGACCAGAACGTGGCTGGTCTGGCATTGCCGAAATCCGGACCGCCGCCAATCGAACTCGCCATGGCGCCCAATGTTGGCCGCTCAGAAAGAGATGCCGAGCCACTTCTGACAGGTCCAGCCCCGGGGCCGAAGCCAGGATGACCCGGGCCCGCGGTGCTTTGAATCTGACAATTTTTGTCAGTTAGGGGGGTATGGCTGAGGCCAGCCGACGGTCAATAAGGCGATGCGAAGAGAGAAGCGGCCGGCTTCATAACCATCCACCGAAAACTACCTGAATGGGGAAATTTATCAAAGTTATTGATAGGTTTCGAAAGGCGGATAATCGGATTCGCGTCGGCCCACGATTGGTGTGGGAGGCAGTCATGACCCCCCCAATCACCCTGTCAGTTTTATCGCAAAGCCTGTCAGATTTTGCTTATTTCATGACAAAACCTGGCATGTCCAATACTCACTTTTTTGGAAATTAAGAACATTATCCAGGGCTCTCAATAACCCCAAAAAATCATCGTACCCTCAAATACTCCTATTTTACTCCTATTTTACCACCTTGTGGAAATCTTTAGCCCCCCAGATAATAGACCCGGATCCTTTTAGACGCCATATCTGGATGGTGCCTTGGAACTCATTCGCCGTTGGATGAATGCTGAGGGGTGAGATGACCGCGGGACGAGGTATGGGCTCTGGAGGCCGCCAGGTCCATCCTTCTTTCCCAGGGTCTAGATTTCCCGAAGCAGTATTGTCCAACTAAGACGCTTGCCGTCTTGCGCAATCTCTGAGACTGGACAGGAGCACGCGTCATGCAGGAGGCGGCTCCTGAGGAGGAAGCTAAGATGGGCTGGGAAGAGGCGCTGTTACCCTATCGCGCCGCGGATAACTTTCAGGGTGCGGCTTTATTGGCCCAGGACCAGAACCTTCTGCGTCTGGGGGCCGCCTGGCCTCTGGTGCCGCGGCGACTCCCGCAGCCTCCTGCACCTGGGACTGAGGTTAACCTGGAGGCGCTCTGGCAGCAGACCCAGATCGACTTCCGGGCCTGGGCGGACCTGGCTCAGCTTCAGCCCCTGGCCGTGATGCGGGGATTCAAGGTCCTCAAAGGACTGCGCCTCATCTTGCCTGACGGCAGCTTAAACCACCTCGCGGGCAGCTTCCTCCGGAAAGAGGCTGCCGGCAAGTTCATGGCGGAGTTTGGCCTCAAGCCGGCGGACCTGAAGAGATAAATAATTTCCTGGGCCTCTATCCGAGCCTAAACTCTCAAGGGGCCATCAGCCGGTGTGGCAGTAGTTTAAAATCCAGGTTGGCCCAACCACGATATCCTGAGCTATCGCCGCCTAACCTGAAGGGCGGGATCACCGTCTTGATCTGGACAATGGGGAGGAGGAAAGATTGACCCAAAAACCTTCCAAGCAGGAGCGGAAAATCATCCGAGCCAGGCAGGTTCAGGAACTACAGATCGGGGGGCTTTCCCCGGTGGAGATCGCCGAGTTCCTGGGGATTTCCGAGAGGACGGTGTGGCGGGATCTCAACCTGGCCAAGCTCCTTAACCGGGAGGAGGCCCGGAGCCTGGACCATGAAGAAAGCCTGGGTGAACGCCTCGCGGTTTTACGGAGTATTCGCACCAGGGCCCTGCAGGACTATCAGACGTGCCCGGCCCACAGCACCGTCAAAGTTGGTTTCCTGAATACCGCCTTGAAGGCGGAGGAAAAAATTATCCATCTGCAATTGCACGTGGGCGCCATTGCTAAGGTGCGGCAGCCCCTCGCGATGGAGGAGGGATTACCTTTCGAGGATGAGGAGATCAGGCAGGACTTTTTGGCCCTGCTGAAGAAAGCCCGGGCTAAGGGAGCCAAAAATCTCGGACTATGAATTTTTCTGTCTTTTACCCACAATCTTTAACTTGAGGAAACCTGGTGGGGACGCCTTTGCCAAGGAGAGGACTGGAGGCCCGGGAAACCTTGAAGCTGGTGGAATATTACCGGGCCGCCGGCTTTAAGGAGCCGGAGGAACTCCTGGATTTCATCGAGGCCTTTTGGGGTATCCGGTTGCCCCGCGCGCAAGTCTGTCCGGAGCACACCCCCCCGGCGCAATACCTCATAGATGCCTTTTTTGAACGCACCCCGGACGCCATCTGCTGGGCCAACCGGGGCGGCGGCAAGACCTTGCTGGGTGCCCTGGTCACCTGGCTCGACTCTGTGTTCAAAGGCGGCTGCGCCACCAAGGTCTTGGGCGGCTCCCTGGAACAGAGCAAGCGGATGTATGAGCACCTCACCGGTGAGGGTGACGGCTGGGGCCTGGTGAATGGCAACTTTCGGCATCTGCTGCGGGGCGAAATCCTGGCACAGCGGACCGTGCTAAACAACCTCTCCAATATCCAGATTCTCACCGCCTCCTCCAAGAGCGTCCGCGGGGCGCATCCCCAAAAGTTGAAATTGGATGAGGTGGATGAGATGGATCCCCGGATTTATGAGGCGGCCTTATCAATCCCCATGACCAAAGGCGGCCACCGGGCCTCCACGCACATCTACTCCACCATGCATAAGACCTACGGCCTCATGCAGGCAGTGGTGGAGGAGGCCCCGGCCCGGGGCTACCGGCTGTACAAATGGTGCATCCTGGATGTCCTGGAGCGCTGTGCGGACCGGGACTGCGCCGACTGCGACCTCTGGGAGGACTGCCAGGGCCGGGCCCGGGAGGCGGATGGTTACTATCGGATCGATGACGCCATTACCAGAAAACGCCAGGTGTCGGAGCAGACCTGGCGGGCGGAATACCTCTGTCAAATCCCCAGCTCCGAAGGCTTGATCTATAAAGAGTTCGACCTGGCGCTGCATGTTGTTTAGAGCTTAATAAAGCGTTACTGATTCCCCATAAATAATAACTTTAATAACCCTAATAACAGGGGGTGACGGTGTAGTATTGTCTTGACAACCAATTAACGATAATGCATTGTTCGACGGTTACTTGGTACAATTAATTGTATTATGAGCGTAACTGTCAAATTATTAATACCGGATAACTTTATACACGTATTATGAAAAAGGGTTGAAAGTAGCGATGTCATGAGGTGGGTCAAATTATTTGTACTTGGCGATAGTTACGTTTTGTGGTGCAAGAATAGACCATGAATCAACTTGCGTAACTACTTAATTGGACTACGCTATTCTTTGGCTAAATTATGTATTATTTGGCATAGTTAGGCACGTTGCGTGCATCTACTCTTATTGACCATTAAACCATCCATTAAAAAAGGAGGCAACCCTATCGACCAAAGCCACGGCGCTAACAGCCAAAACCAGCCGCCCGGGCAACGGACCAGGGGGAGTCGCCGGTCCATAAAAAAATCTCCCCAGCGCATCGAAAAGGGAAGGCAGCGCTCGGGCCTATCAGGGAGGAAATAGCAATCCTGGCCCCCTTAAGAGGAGGGCAAACTTGCAAATGAGCGCAACCAGCCCTGGGCGGCGGCGAGGCTCCCCCGGCACCC
>CAYNMI010000032.1:0-14256 GCA_964398095.1 uncultured Desulfobacca sp. | reverse complement strand
ATCTCCATGCCTGTCATTCTGAGGGAGCGAAGCGACCGAAGAATCTCATAACCAGTTGAAAATACGAGATCCTTCGCTGCGCTCAGGATGACAATGCTGTAAAATACAAGGATTTAAAATAGCTTCTATCTCCTACAAGGAAAAAACTTGGGGCTGGGGCGATAACTGCTTGACAGGCGACAGGGGGATTTTATATAGTTGGGATCAGAAAGACCGACCGGTCGGTCTCATGCGGGGAACGGTCATACGAGTAACAGCAACGTATCCACAGTCTCCAGTCTGAGCTTGGGCCCGGCACGCCGTGCCCCTACGAAAAAAATACTTGTTTGAGGGCAACTCGGTATCAGGACGCAGAGAGATGGAACTGCGAGAGAAAATTATCCTGGAATCCTTACGGCTGTTCTCCCTGAAAGGGTTTCTGAGCACCTCGATTCAGGACATCATCAGCGCGGCGGGCAGCTCCAAGGGCGGATTCTATAATCATTTCAAGAGCAAAGAAGACCTGTTCCTGGCGGTCCTGGCCGAAGCCCGGCAGATCTGGCGGGACAAGCACCTCATCGGGCTGGATGTGATCGACCGGCCGGTGGAAAAGGTGAAGAAATTCCTGGAAAACCATCGGGACTTTTACCTGAAGGACACCGACTGCCTGCCGGGGGGCTGCATCTTTGTGACCCTGTCGGTGGAGCTGGACGACCAGCTACCCAACCTGGCCCAGGAGGTCAATAAAGGGTTCCATGGTCTGAAAGCCATGATCAACCGGCTCCTGGAAGAGGGCAAGGCGGCGGGGGAGTTGCGGGCGGATACCGACACGGGCGCGGTGGCGGCAATGGTCTGTGCGGGCATTTTGGGCGCCACGGTCATGTACGGCATGGAAAAGTCCCCGGCGACGCCGGACCGGACCATCAATGCGTTGCTGGATTACTTGCGGCGTCTAGCTCCATAACCGGGCCGGGCGTGGGGCGATTTAGACTCGATGCCAGAAGTTTTTTCTTATCCCCCCTCACCCTAAGCCTCTCCCCCCGCTGGGGGGGAGAGGGAATAAGAGGAAGAAGCTTCTGGCAAATGATAGTGTTATGTTCCGTAATTTATATGACAAATCTATGGCGGTGATTTTCCGGAACCCTTTTCAAAGTTTCCCTTTGAAAAATGGGGATTTAGGGGGATTTCAGGAAGTTGATTAAAATCCCCCCTGCCCCCCTTTAGAAAAGGGGGGTGATAATTATTGGCTTTTAATGCCGCACTAATTGAGGAACGCCACACTAGATCAAACCCTAACCACGGGATTTAGAGGAGATGTGCGATGGCCTTGATGACCCCTGAACAATTCGAAGCAAGTTTGCAAAACCTTAAGCCCCGGGTGTTCATGAACGGGAAAAAGGTGGAAAGCATCCTGGAAAACCGCAATACCCGCACGGTGGTGGAGGCCAACAAGGCCAGCTATGAATGGGCGTTGGACCCGCGTTATCAGCACATTATGTCGTGCTATTCGCCGCTCGTCGATGAGGTGGTCAACCGCTATACCTATGTAAGCGCCAGCAACGAGGACCTGGTGAAAAAGGCCGAGGCCGGGACCTTCACCGCGGAACGGCTGGGGACCTGCATCTACCGCTGCGTGGGGTACGACGCGTTTCACGCCCTGGCCAGCACCTGCTGGGAGATGGACCGGGATTTGGGGACGGAGTATCACCCCCGGTTTCTGGAATATCTGAAGATGGTGCAGCGCCGGGACCTGTCGGTGGCCGGGGCGCTTACGGAACCCCGGGGCAAGCGCAACCAGAAGACTTTGGACTGGCCGGACCCTTACCTGTCTCTTAAAGTTGTGGAGAAGAACAAGGACGGCATCGTGGTGCGGGGCGCCAAGATCAATATCAGCGGGGCGTTCGCCAGCCACGAACTGGTGGTGTTGCCGCAGGCGGCGCATGGACCGGGGGAAGAGGACTACGCCCTGGCCTTTGCCACCCCCAGCGATGCCGAGGGGATCATCTATGTGTGCCAGTACTCGCCCTATTCCGCGGAGAGGGATGCCGCGGATGATTTGGCGGAGTTGGGCAATCCGCGGTTCGGGCAGCGGGAAACCTCCATGGTGATCTTCAATAACGTGTTCGTGCCCTGGGAACGGGTCTTCCATTGCGGCGAGAGCCGGTACTCGGTAAAATTCGTGACGCGGTTTGCCCGGACCCACCGGATGACCTGCGGCGGCACCTGCAAAGTGGGTTTCATGAATCAGATCATCGGGGCCTGCAAGCTCGTGCAGGAATACAAGGGTCTGGAAAAAGCGGCCCATATCAACGACCAGTTGACGGAAATGGTGGTCCTGCGGGAGACGGGGCGGGCCTGCGGCATGGCTGCGGCGGCCCGGGGCACGGAGGAACCCCCGGGGTCAGGGGTCTTCCTGCCGGACGAAATGATGGGCAATGTGGCGAAGCTGAACATCTGCAATGCTTTTTGGCGGGTCATGGCCCTGGCCGGAGATATCGGCGGGGGCCTGATCGTGACCATGCCGTCGCTAAAAGAGCTGGAGAATCCGGAAGTCAAGGATTATGTCAATGAATTCTACAACTTTGGTTCAGAGGAACCCACCGCCAATATCCTGAAGGTGCATAAACTCTTACAGAACTGGACGGCGGGACAGCATGGGGTGGCCACCTGGCACGGGGCCGGACCGGTCATGGCCCAAAAGATTATGCTCAACCGGGTAATCGATTATAATCATGAAAAGGACCTGGTCAGGCAGACCCTGAATCTTGAGGAGAAAGACCGGGAAGATGGCCAGGCGGGAAGCCAGGTTTAGGAGAGCCGGGAGAGTGACGCGCCCGCCGGGAAAATGGGGACCGGTCAGGGGCGGAATCCATGCATCACTGGAGAATATATGCAGATTAAACCGTATCGCGCCGTCAAGGGCACGCACTTTGATAATGACCAGGCCAAAGGGGTGGACGCCCGGGTGGTCATCGGCAAGCAGGACGGCGGCAAGCATTTTTGTATGCGGGTTTTTGAGATTGGCCCCGGGGGCTATACGCCGATGCATTCCCATGATTGGGAGCACGAGATGTTTGTGCACGCGGGGGAGGGCGAGGTTTTCGGCAATGGCGGCTGGACCCCGCTGAAACCCGGCAATGCGGTGTTCATTCCCGCGGATGAGGTGCATCAGATGCGGAACAGCGGCCAGGAGTTGCTGGTGGTCGTCTGCCTCATCCCCGGGAGCGCGCCGGAATTATAACCCCGGATAGCCGGAATTCCCCGGTGGTTAAGGCAGAATTGGCTTGATCTCCGCATCCTGGGGAGGCCCCGGAAGATTAGCATGAAGACCCGCCTCGACCAACTCCTGGTGGCCCGGGGCCTGGCCAAGAGCCGGGCTCAGGCCCAGGCCTTGATCCTGGCGGGGCGGGTGCAGGTGACCGGCCTGGCGGCGCCCAAGGCCGGTCATCTGGTGCCGGAGACGGCCGAGGTCAGCCTGAAGGCGGCTTCTCCCTTTGTGAGCCGGGGCGGGGAGAAGCTGGCCGGGGCCCTGGACCATTTTCGGGTGTCGCCGGCGGGCAAGGTAGCCCTGGACGCGGGGGCGTCCACCGGGGGCTTTACGGACGTGCTCCTCTCCCGGGGGGCCTTAAAAGTCTATGCCGTGGACGTGGGGTACGGGCAGTTGGACGCGGGCCTGAGGCACGACCCCCGGGTGGTGGTGCAGGAACGCACCAACCTCCGCCACCTGCCCGCCGCTGCCATCCCCGAGGCCATTGATTTGGCCACCCTGGATCTGTCCTTCATCTCGCTCACCCTGGTGCTCCCGAAAATCCTGGAATTCCTCCGGCCCGGGGGTGAAATCGTCGCGCTGGTGAAGCCCCAGTTCGAAGTGGGCAAAGGCCAGGTAGGGAAGGGCGGGGTGGTGCGGGACCCGGAGTTGCAAATGGCGGCGGTGCAGCGGGTGGCCGGGGCGGCCGCGGCCCTGGGCCTTCAGGTAAGTCCGGCGTTTCCTTCGCCTTTAAAGGGCCCCAAGGGGAATCAGGAATATTTTCTATATCTTATCCGTCCGAGCCAGGCTCCTGACGCTATTGACAACCCCCGGGAGCGTATTTAATATTTAAGAAATAAGGTAGTCTAAAATAGAGAGAGTGAACCCTGGGGTTTTTCCGGCTGCGGGCGGGGAAAATCCCAGATTAGGAGCAAATTTATGGAAAATCGCATCAAAACCGTGCTTTTGCTGGCCGCGATGACCGCGTTTCTCATTGTCATCGGGAGACTTTTGGGCGGCCGCACCGGCATGTATGTGGCCTTTGTCCTGGCGGTGGCCATGAATTTCTTCAGCTACTGGTACTCGGATAAGATTGTGCTGAAGATGTACGGCGCCCAGGAAGTGAGCCCGTCAGACGCGCCGCAGTTGCATCAGATCGTGGAGGAACTGGCCCGGGAAGCAGGCATCCCCAAACCGCGGGTCTTTATCATTCCGGATGACTCCCCCAACGCCTTCGCCACCGGGCGGAACCCCGAACACGCGGTGGTGGCGGCTACGCAAGGGATTGTGCGGCTGCTCACCCCCGTGGAGTTGAAGGGGGTGCTGGCCCATGAAATGGGCCACGTGCGCAACCGGGACATCCTGATCTCCAGCATCGCGGCCACCATGGCCGGGGCCATCATGATCCTGGCGAGCATCGCCCGGTTTGGGGCCATCTTCGGCGGCATCCGGGACGATGACGAGGGGGGCGGCATTATCGGGATTCTGGTGATGTCCATCATCGCGCCCGTGGCGGCCATGCTCATCCAGATGGCCATTTCCCGGTCCCGGGAATACCTGGCGGACGAAACCGGGGCGCACCTGTCCCACAACCCCGAATCCCTGGCCCGGGCCCTGGAGAAGCTCTCCATGGGGGTGCAGCGGGCGCCCATGGACGCCAGCCCGTCCACGGCGCACATGTTTATCGTCAACCCCCTGACCGGCAGCAACCTCATGAACCTGTTCAGCACCCATCCGCCCATAGAAGAGCGGGTGGCGCGCCTTAGGGCCATGCACGTCTAATAAGGCTGGAAGGCAAAAATCAATTCATGGTATAAAGGGTCATCGGCCCCGGGCAGGTGGCCCTTTAGCGTCCTTTCACGGGCCTTTCATATTGAGCCCCCAAGGTGGGAAGGAGACCGGCAATGACTTACGGGCGCATTGTTCTTATGTCCCTGTTTTGCCTGATAATTCTGGTTCCCCCGGCCCAGGCCGGCCAGGCGCTCCTGGTCAAGGGGATGGAAGCCCAGAAAGCGGGGCGCAATGAGGAGGCCCTGAAGCTGCTCAATGCGTACATGGAGCGCTACCCGCAGGTGGCGGAGGCCAGGTATTACCGGGCCCTGGCCCTGGATGGCCTGGGGCGGAAGAAAGAGGCCCTGGAGGATGTGGACATGGCCCTGGCGGATAACCCCGGCAGTGTCAAGGCTCTCGTGCTCAAGGGCAAAATCCTGGAAGATTTGGAGAGGCGCCCGGAGGCGATTTTGATCTTCAACCAGGTGCTGAAGTGCGACCCGAGAAACGTCGAGGCCTGTAAGGAAAGGGGCGATTGCCTGACCCAGCAGGGTAAGTTCGACGCGGCCATTGCCGACCTTAACCGGGCCGCCATACTGGCTCCCCGGGACCCCTGGGTCTTCAACAAGCGAGGCATGGCATGGTTCTGCAAGGGCGACTATAAAAAGGCGGTGGCGGATTTCACCACCGCGATCCACCTGAAGCCCGACCTGGCGATCTCCTATTTCTTCCGGGGCAATTTGTACCGTTATCACCTGAAGCAGCGGGACAAGGCCATCGCGGATTATCAGAAGGGCTGCGCCCTGGGGGCAACGCTGTGCTGTGGGGAATTGGCAAAGATGGGGGTCAAGCCGGAAAAGAAGGCGCGGTAAGCTTGAGGGGCGCAGAGCCGGGTGCGGGGCAGCGGCGCCGGGGAATTGTGGTGATTCGCCGCGGGGGAACCGATATAATTATAAGAGAAATAATCATTAGACCCTAATCCGAAATTGTTCGGAGGAAAACTATGGTACTGAAAACCTGGACAAAAGGGGTATTGGTCCTTTTTGCCCTGTTGTGCCTGAGCGCCTGGGCCTTGCAGATGGATGCCTGGGCCCGGGCGGGCGGCGGCCGGTCCATGGGCAGCCGCGGCTCCCGGTCGATGTCGGCGCCGCGGCCCTATGTCGCGCCCCGGCCCACCAGCCCCTCTTCCACTGCCAATCGTCCCGCCACGCCGCCGCCGGGCGCCACGGCCACGCCGGGGACGCCATCTTCGGGGGGCTTCCTGCGGAGTTTCGGCGGCGGTATCCTGGGCGGCCTGGCCGGAGGTTTCCTCTTCCGCAGCCTGTTCGGCGGGCCGGCGGCCCAAGGCGGCGCCGGGACCGCGGGGGGCGGGATCGGGCTGATGGATATTATTATCCTGGCGGGCATTGCTTATCTGGTCTACTGGTACATCAAGAAAAAGCGCCGGGAAGCCGAGGCCACCCCGGGCTATTACCAGAGCGGGGGCGCCGGGGAAATTGCCCCGCAGGCCGGGTATGGGCCGGTCTATGATCAGCCCCAGGTAAGCGCACCGGACGGCGGCGAGGACCTGGAGCGGGGCCTGGCCAACATCCGGCAATTCGACCCGGGCTTCGACGAGGCCGGATTCCAGGATATGGCCATGGATACCTTCTTTAAGATTCAAGGGGCCTGGGCCAACCGGGATATGGGGCCCGTTAAGATCATGCTGAGCAATGAAATGTACCGGACCTTCCAGCAGGACGCGGAGCAGCTCAAGGCCCGGAAGCAAATCAACCGGCTGGAAAATATCGCGGTGCGGTCCGTGGATATTACCGAGGCCTGGCAGGAGTCGGGCTCTGACTTCATTACGGTGCGGGTTTACGCCAATCTGCTGGACTACAACGTGGATGAAACCACCGGCCAGGTGGTGGAGGGCAGCAAAACCGACCCGGTGAAGTTCGAGGAATACTGGACCTTTACGCGCCCGGTGGGCAATAACCCCTGGCAACTGTCAGGCATTAACCAGGCGGCGTGAAAGCGGGTTTTGGGTTCTGGGTTTTAGGTTTTGGGTTTAGGTAGGGGCGACCCGGGGGGTCGCCCCGGTTTTTTGGGGGGGAAACAGCGGGGCGCCGCGTCGACCTCAGAAGACAAAAAACTAAGAACCCTCCATGAGCCGTTCCGGGTGGGTATAGATATTCATCCGGTCTCCCCGGACGAAGCCCGCGGTGGTGAGGTTGAGGGCCTGGGCGAGTTCCAGGGCCATGGAGGTGGGGGCGGACACCGCGGCAAGGATGGGGATGCCGGCCCGGGCGGTTTTCAGGGCCATTTCGAAGCTGATGCGGCCGCTCAAGAGGGCAATGAGGCCGGTGAGGTCCTGGCGGGTGAACAGGGCTTTGCCGATGACCTTATCCATGGCGTTGTGGCGGCCCACGTCTTCGGCGTGGATGAAGACCCGGCCGTCGGGGCTGGCCAGGGCCACGGCATGGGTGCCGCCGGTGGCGTTAAAGACGGTCTGGGCCTCCTGGAGGCGGGCCATGAGGGTGAGGAGCGTCACCGACGCCACCCGGAGGGGGCTGGCCACCGGAGGCACCTGGGCGCAGATTTCGCTCACCGCCTCTTTGGCGCAGAGGCCGCAACTGGAATACGACACCTCCAGATGGCGGCGGCCCCGGCGGGCCAGGGCTGCGTCGGTGAGGTTCACGTCCACCACGTTGGGGGGCAGGAGCGGGTCGGTGGCGGTGCCGCAGAAGTGCATGGTGATGACTTCGGCCAGGTCCCGGACGATGCCCTCGGTGTAGAGAAACCCTAAGGCCAGTTCCTTTTCCCAGCCCGGCAGGCGCATGAGCACCTGGAAGGGCTCGCCATTGATACGGATTTCCAGGGGCTCCTCCACGGCCACGGCGTCCTGGGCCGAGGCCGCGTTGCCCTGGCGGTAGCGCCACAGGGGGAATTTTTTGATGGGGTCGGTCATGGAGAGTTGTCAGTAGTCAGTTGTCAGTGGTCAGTGGTCAGTTGTCAGTGGATAGCAATAATAGCAAGAAATGAGAAGCTATTTTCAGTAGTGTCTGGCGTTTTTATCTTGTTTGCAAGCTGAGATTGGCAGCGGGTTGAAAAAAGTTCAAATTCTCAAGATGGAATAATGTTAAAGGCGGGATGCGCGGCGCTTTCCCGCCCTACGGGCTGCACAGGTTGAAAACCTGTGCCACCAAATTAATCTTTCCTCAGCAGAGAAACAAGACTGACTATTGGTTACCGGTTCCTGAGCCCTGGTCCCTAACCCCTGCCGCTTGGCCTCCGCAGCTTAGACAACCTGTTTTTCCAGTTCCTGGTGGTGCAGGGCGGCGGCAAGCTTTTTCTTTTCGGAATGCTCCATCACCTTAGCCAGGGCCTTGAAGGCCCAGCGGGGATCGTCACGGTAGAAGAAAGGTTCAATGGTGACATTGGCAGCGGCGTCGAGAATCTGACAGCCCCGGCGGGTGCGGGCGATCACGGTGGTCCAGCCCTCGGGCGCGCCCAGGCCGCCGAAGGAGAGGTCCGCATATTCGGCGGCGTAATCGTTGCAATATAAGCACGCGGGCCGTTTCATAAAATCCAGCTTATCCAGAGGAATGGAGTGCACTGCGCCACTGCGCACATGAACCAGGAGCGTTTCTTTGACATTGATTTTGCGCACCTCATCCCACTGAAAATTACCGATCTGCTCCAGGACCCGGCGGGGTGCGCGGCCGAAGAAAAAGTTGCCGGTACAGAACAGGCCGAAGAGGAATTTGATGGAATCCGTGGGCACGATACCCAGGGCTTCCATGCGGCGGATGGAGTTAATCTGACAAGGGGTGCCCACCAGGGCCACCCGGTTGAGATGGCCTTTGACGAGGTGGCTCAGTTCCCGCACTGAGGGGGAAAAAGTGGAATAGGCTTCGGAATAGAGCTCCATGCCGTGGGAGGTGTCGAAATGGAAACCCGCGGCCTCCAGAAGCTCCTCTTTGGATTTGGCCAGCCAGGGTTGGCGGTGAAAAGGCCCCACCCGTTTGGTAACAATAGCGCCATCTATGATGCCCTTATCCAGGAGATGCATCAGGAGACTGGTGACGACGCCGCCGTCGGTGCCGTGGGCGCGCACGTCCGGATCAGAGGCCCGGGCCACCAGAAGACGCTGAATGGCCCCCATGGGAGGGGTCCAGGAGGCCATGCGTTTCATTTCTTCATCGAGTTCCCCGATTTCGGGGCAAATGGAGTAGCAGAGACCGCATTCGATACATTTTTCCCGGTCTTTATAACAGGGCCGGCCGTCTTCACACAATTCCAAGGCTCCGTAATGACTTGCCGTACAAAAGGCAACGCAGCCCCCGCAATGATGACAAATCCCCGTTTTTTGAACCTCTTCGATCAAATGACTGAAGGTCTTCATAGGTCCTCCCGGCACGGAGCATCCCCCGGCACGCGGCGGGGGATTTAAGGGGGTTATACTCGTTGCCAAAAGTTTTTCCTTATCCCCCCCTCACCCTAGCCCTCTCCCCCCGCTGGGGGGAGAGGGGATAAGAGGAAAGAACTTTTGGCAAACGCTATAATTTCCAGGTCCGGCCCGTAAGGCGAGAGGGCGCCGCGTCTCCCACCTTTAGCAGGGCTGGGTTTGTGTGATTGTAACACTTTTTTAGGCGTTGCGATACTCCTCTTGGGAATGAGCAAAAATCAGCCCCCCCGGATCATTGGCCAAGATAATCCTGCATACAACTTGGGCACGAGAGTCTAAACGTAGCCACAGTCTTCAGCCCACGTGGGCACAGGCTGGAAAGTCTGTGCCACTATGACTTTTGTCTAGATTGCGCCTAAGGTATGATCTCTGGCCCCAATTTCCGGCAGCAGAGCATTGTGGTCCAAGCAGGGCAAATGCAGGTTAACCACTGGTGTCATTAACCCTGACCCCTGGCCCCGGTCACTTCGAGACGCCCAGTTCGCCCCAGCCCAGTTTGGTGCGGAGGATTTCGAAGTGGCTGCGGTGGGGGGATTTCACCAGGTGCAACTGGTGGGAGGCCCGGCGGATTTCCACCCGGTCTCCGGGCTGCAGGGCCTGGCCCACCTGGCCGTCCAGGGTGAGGTAGACGTCCTGGGTTTCTTCCAGGGTGACGGCCACGGTCACGGTGTCCGGCAGGATGATGGGGCGGTTGCTCAGGGTGTGGGAGCAGATGGGCAGGAGGAGGACGTGGTTCAGGGTGGGATAGACGATGGGGCCCCCGGCGGACAGGTTGTAGGCGGTGGAGCCGGTGGGGGTGGCGACGATGAGGCCGTCAGCCCGGTAAATCGTGAGGTATTCCCCGTCGATCCAGGTGGTCATTTCGGCGATGCGGGCCAGGGCGCCTTTGTTGATCACCGCGTCGTTGAGGACGTGTTCCCGCCAGAATTCCCGGTTTTGGCGGAACAGGGTGACGGTGAGCATGAGGCGGGCTTCCACCTCGAATTTGCCGGTGAGGACGTGGCTCTCCATGCAGGGGTAGAGTTCGTCCAGGGAGATTTCGGTGAGGAACCCCAGGCCGCCCAGGTTGACCCCGAAGATGGGCACGCCCAGGCCGCCGAAATGGCGGGCCACGCTGAGGATGGTGCCGTCGCCCCCCATGACCACGATGAATTCCACCTCCGGGGGGAGGGTGGGGATGTGGGGTTCGGGCTCGTTTTCGAAATGGCAGACTTCAATGCCGCGGTCCTGGAGCCAGGCCTGCAAAGCCCGGCCCGCTTCCAGGGCATCGGGCTTAAATTTCTTGGTGATAATGGCGATAGACTTCAACGGGCAGGCCTCCGCAGTTGACAATTATCATAATGTTGGATAATTTTCAAAGGATTGTTGCCGGGGGAAGGGGTGAGGCCGGATGACCCGGCCCGCCGCAGGGCTCCCGGCAAATTTTATCCACAAAGGAGTTACCATGCAACTTGCCCGCCGTATCCGCCAGATTCCCCCTTCGGCCACCCTGGCCCTGAATGCCAAGGCCAATCAACTGAAGGCGCAGGGGGTCGACATAGTGAACTTCGGGGTGGGGGAGCCGGATTTCGACACCCCGGACAACATCCGGGAGGCCGCCATCCGGGCCATCCGGGAGGGGTTTACCCGCTACACCCCGGTGGGGGGCACCCCGGAACTGAAAGAGGCCATCGCCAGGCGGTTCCAGGCCGATTACGGCCTGAGCTACAAGCCCAGCGAGATCTTGGTGTCCTGCGGGGGGAAGCACAGCCTCTACAATCTGTTCCAGGTGCTGTTCGACGCGGGGGACGAAGTGATAATTCCGGCGCCCTACTGGGTTTCCTATGTGCCCATGGCCATGCTGGCCGAGGCGGCGCCGGTGGTGGTCCCCACCCAGGAGGCCAACGGCTTCAAGCTCACCGCGGCGGAACTCAAGGCCCGCCTCACCCCCCGGACCAAGGCTCTGGTGATCAACAGCCCGTCGAATCCCACGGGCGGGGTTTACAGCGAGGCCGAGTTGGCGGCCCTGGGGGAGGTGGCGCTGGCGGCCGGCCTCTACGTCATCTCCGACGACATCTATGACAAGATTTTGTTCGACGGGGCCAAATTCGTGAACATGGCCATGCTGAGCCCGGAACTCAAGGCCCGGACCTTTGTCTTCAACGGGGTTTCCAAGGCCTATGCCATGACCGGCTGGCGCATCGGCTATCTGGCGGGGCCTGAGGGCGGGATCAAGGCCGCGGACAACCTCCAGAGCCAAAGCACCTCCAACCCCAACTCCATCGCCCAGAAGGCCGCGGTGGAGGCCCTGAACGGGCCGCAGGACTCGGTTAAGGAAATGGTGGCGGAGTTTGCCTGGCGACGGGACGACATCCACCGGCGGGTCCTGGATATCCCCGGGGTCACCACCATCAAGCCGGGGGGGGCGTTTTATATCTTCCCTAATTTTTCGGCGTATTACGACAAGTTAAGCTTGGCGCCGGGGCAGTCCCACTCCCAGGCCCTGGCGGCCTACCTGCTGGAGGAGGCCGGGCTGGCGGCGGTGCCCGGGGGCGAGTTCGGGGAGGATAACTGCCTGAGGTTTTCCTATGCCACGTCCCGGGAGCGCATTGCCACGGGCCTGGACCGGATCAAGGCAGCCTTGGAGAAGCTGGGGAAATAAGGCGGGGAAGGATTAAGAGATGAGGACAGCGCGGCGGGTGATAAGGCCCGGCCGCGCCGTCCGTTCAAGGCCGGCTTAGCGGCCGGCGGCTTTGCGTTTGGATGCCTTGAGCGGATTGACCTTCTGGGCGCTCTCTTTCTTCTCGTTTTTCACGTGAGTGGCGAGGTTACAGGTGCCCCGGCGCCATTTGGAAGCCGGGTCCGGAAACGAAGCGCAGAAACTGCTGCCGTTGGAACCCAAAATCCGGTCGCAACCTTGACATTCGGTCACCACCGGTTTGCAGCTGCCGCCGTTGAACGAACAGCCTTTTTTGGTCATAAAGGTGCAATCTACCCCTGGTTTTAAGCTTACGCAGTGCATGGCCGTGGCCCCCCTTGGGTTTTCAGTAAATCTTATATTTATATACTACAATAATTGCCATTGTCAATGGCAATCTGGGCAATTTTCTGACAGAGAGACTTTTTTTCGGAGGCTGTTTCCGGGAAAGGGCCGCGGTGGGGGCGAGCCGCCGGCTTGCCCCTACGGGAGATTCTCAGATGCCGGGATGCTGGATTGCCGCGGTCCGGGAGTTTAGCGCGCCGTATTCATGAAGTTTTGAAAATATTAGACAAGCCATTGAATCACTGGTGAAAATTCGGAAAGGCAAAATAGCAGAGTGTTTTTTGCACAGGCTGGAAAGCCTGTGCCACCACTTTCTTTGAAGCTTGGTGAATTATTCGGGTTAGCGCGGTTATCGAGCAGCCGGCGAGGCGCCATTGACCGGGAGCGCCCGGGTGCTTATGATACCGCTAAACTAATGGTGTGTTTCAGAATTAAAGCGACCCCGGCAAAGCGGGTCTTTTCCCCCCTTTCTTAAAGGGGGGTCAGGGGGGATTTTGGTAAGCCCTTAAAATCCCCCTCAATCCCCCTTTACAAAGGGGGACTTGAAAAGCGCATTCTTCTAGTTTCCCCTTTGGCTCAAGGGGGGGGGTTAGAGTGATGCCAATATCGCAAAGAACTTTTGGCAACGAGAATAATCTGATTGGCCGGGTTTTTCTGACCCCGGCCGGGTTGACATTGACCTGGCCGGTGCCGGTGCTTAGGTTATCGGTAAACTAGTGTCGTGTCCCGGGAATATCTTACAAACATTTTCTTGGGGCATACCAGGGAGAGCGCCGCCAATCAAGGGCGGACACATAGGTCCGCCCCTACGAAAGCTGACGTATATTTTTGAAAAGAATACCTGGGACATGACACTAGCGAAGCAGGGAGAAAAGCGGATGAGCCCAGGCAATCTCAAGGATTACCAGGAGAAGCGCGATTTTCGCCGGACCCCGGAGCCGGCGGGAGGGAAGGGGCGGGCGGCGCGGGAGCCCATCTTCGTCATCCAGAAGCACGCGGCCCGGCATCTGCACTACGACTTCCGCCTGGAAGTGGACGGGGTCTTGAAGTCCTGGGCCATCCCCAAGGGGCCGTCCACGGACCCCCAGGACAAGCGCCTGGCGGTGCCCACCGAGGACCATCCCCTGGAATACGCCGGCTTCGAGGGGGTGATCCCGGCGGGGGAATACGGCGCCGGCACGGTCCTGGTGTGGGATACCGGGGTCTTTCGCAACCTGACGGAGAAAAAGGGGGTGGCCATCCCCATGGCCGAGGCCCTGGCTCACGGGCACGTCAAGGTCTGGCTGGCGGGGAAAAAACTGCAGGGGGGCTATGCCCTGAACCGCTTCAAGACCGGCAAGGATGAGGCCTGGCTCCTGGTGAAGGTGGACGATGAGGCCGCGGACCCCGGGCGCAACCCGGTGGCCGACGAACCCCGCTCGGTCCACAGCGGCCGCAGCCTGGAGGAGATTGCCGGGGG
This sequence comes from uncultured Desulfobacca sp., assembly GCA_964398095.1. Taxonomy (GTDB): domain Bacteria; phylum Desulfobacterota; class Desulfobaccia; order Desulfobaccales; family 0-14-0-80-60-11; genus 0-14-0-80-60-11. Next base: position 329 of record CAYNMI010000032.1, on the reverse strand, counting down.
GGAGGGTTAGGAGGTAGGGATTGTTTTGGGGGGAGGGCCAGGGTTTTTCGTAAGCCGTCCCGGCCCTCCCCCCAAGCCCCCCCAACCCGTGTAAGCGCCCTGGCAAAACAGCACCATGACGGGATTGGAGGAGGGGGCTGATACTCCGGCTATATTATTGATAATTATGCCACCCCCACCCCAACCCTCCCCCCTCAAGGGGGAGGGAGTAAAGACAGGTGGTTTTGAGAAGTAAGCGCGGGAAGCAATCCTAGTGGTGTGTTTCAGAATTAAAGCGACCCCGGAAAAGCGGTTTTTTTCCCCCCTTTCTTAAAGGGGGGTCAAGGGGG
>CAYNMI010000031.1:13156-14517 GCA_964398095.1 uncultured Desulfobacca sp. | reverse complement strand
ACCGGCGGGGCTTCGCCGATGTGGGTGCCCTTCTCTCCCACCATGTCCACCCCGGCCCGGCGGTAAAAATTGTAGTCGGCGTTTTTGCCGCCGTGGTCCACCAACAGGTCCGCCTTTTCCGCCACCATGGTGAGGAGGTCCCGCCCGGAAAATTCGAACTGCGGGGTCAACTGGATGGCCAGGGTGGGGCAGGCCTCTTCGCACAGGCCGCAGTAAATGCAACGGGCGAAATTGATGCGGAACCACCTGGCCCAGCGGCGGCCGTCGGCCCGTTCCTCGCCCTCCATGGAGATGCAGGACACCGGGCAGGCGGCGGCGCAGAGATAGCAGGAGACGCAGCGCTCCTCGCCGTCCGGGTCCCGGGTGAGGATGATCCGGGCCCGGGTGCGCGCCGGCAGCACCCGCTTGAATTCCGGGTATTCCTCGGTGACGGGGCGGCGGAAGAGATGCCGGAGCACGATGGCGAAGGCATCCCCCAGGCCGGCCACGGCCCGGCCGCTCAGTTGTAACCAGTTGCGTGGTTCAGACATGGTTAAGGTTCCCGGTTCTCCTGGGGGCGACCCGCCGGGTCGCCCCTACGGGGTTAAAATTTAGTGTGGCGCCTCATAAATAATATGACATTAAGCCAAGCTGAGATCATGCCAAAAGGTTATTAAAGTCCCCCTTTGGAAAAGGGGGATTTAGGGGGATTTTAGGAAGTTGATTGAAATCCCCCCCGCCCCCCTTTACAAAGGGGGGTAAAAATCGCGTTGTCTTAACATCATAGCAATTATGAAACATCACAATAGGTCAGGCGCTCATGAGTAATTTAGTAAACGTTATCAGGTAATTGTATGTTCCCAGGTTCACGATTTTCTGCCGGCGGAAGCCGTAGGGAGCCACCAGGGCCTCCACTTCATCGGCATCCAGCCGGATGTGCCGGGGAGGCCCCGGGGGGCCGTCGATCTTCTCGAATTCCACGATGGCGAGCCGCCCGCCGGGCTTGATGACCCGGGCCAGTTCCGCCAGGGCGCCCGGGGCGGTGCCGCCCTCCACCAGATCATGGAGCACCGTGGCCATGAACCCCACGTCGACGCGGTGGTCAGCAATGGGGACCTGCCCGGCGGGGGCCACCAGGGCCTGGAGGTTGGCCCGGCCCTCCCGGGCGGCCCGGTCGCGCAAGACGGCGATGCCCGCCTCCCAGAGGTCCACGGCGTAGACCAGGCCGGCGGGGCCGAGGCGCGCCGCGGCGGCCAGGGCGTAATTGCCCTGGCCGCACCCCAGGTCCAGGAAGGTGATCCCGGGAGGGAGCGCCAGTTCCGCCCAGAGGGTGGCCGGGTCAATCAGGTCATAACTGCTTTTCCCGGCGCCCGGGGGTTTGT
>CAYNMI010000031.1:0-13056 GCA_964398095.1 uncultured Desulfobacca sp. | reverse complement strand
AAAGAATTCTCTATCTATTGAGGAACTCATTTCTAGACCTTATAGCCCAGGGCCAGGAGGACCCCGCCGGTGACGATGATGTTGAGCAGGGCCACCGGGATCAACAGTTTCCAGCCCATATGCATAAGCTGGTCGTAGCGCAACCGGGGCAGGGTGCCCCGGATCCAAATGATGGTGCAGGCCACCGCGGCCACCTTGATCAGGAACCAGACCAGGGGCGGCAGGAACGGCCCCCGCCAGCCCCCCAGGAAGAAGACCGACACCAGGGCCCCCAGGGTCACCATGGTGACGTATTCGCCCAGGAAAAAGAGGCCGAAGCGCATGCCGCTGTATTCCATGTGATAGCCGGCCACCAGTTCATGTTCCGCCTCCGGGATGTCGAAGGGGATGCGCTTCATTTCGGCCAGGGAACTGACGAAAAAGATGACGAAGGCCAGGGGCTGGTAGACGATAAAGGGGCAGTGGGCCTGGGCATTGACGATGTCCACCAGGCTGAAGGACCCGGCCATCATGACCACCGGGGCCAGGGACAGCCCCAGGGCCAATTCGTAGCTGATCATCTGGGCCGCGCCCCGGATGGCGCCCAGGAGGCTGTACTTGGAATTGGAGGCCCAGCCGCCCAGGGCCACGCCGTAGACCGCCAGGGAGGACAGGGCATAGACGTAGAGCAGGCCCACGTTGAGGTCGCAGACCACCGTAGGGATGGGATGGCCCCGGAAGGTCCACCCCTGGCCAAAAGGCACCACCGCAAAGATGAGGATGGCGGTGGCGGCCACCACCACCGGGGCATAGAGAAAGATGTACCGGTCGGCGCCCGCGGGCATGAAATCTTCCTTGGTCAGGAGCTTGACCGCGTCGGCCAAAGGCTGCAGCAACCCCTGGAAGCCGGCCCGGTTGGGGCCCAGGCGGATTTGCAGGAATCCCAGGAGCCGGCGCTCCACGTAGATCAGGTAGGCGGCGAAGGTCAGCAGCACCACCAGCACCACCAGGAGCTTGACGATCAACAGGATGAGGCCGGCGATATAGGCGCTCATGGGATTATCCTTGCACCTTGACGATGAGGTTGGGGGTCAGATAGACCGGCGTCTCAGGGAGCCGGCGCCAGTCAAGCCGCCGGTGCCGGGGCAGCACCGCCACCCCCGGGGCCTGGTTCCCGGCCAGCCTGACGGTGACGGCCAGGGCCCCCTTGGGCAGGTGCAGGGCGGCCCGGTTGCCGTCCTCCAGGCCCGATTTTTCGGCATCCCGGGGGTGCAGAGAGAGCACCGGCTCCGGTTCGGTCTGCCGGAGGAGGTGCGAATAACCGGCCAGTTCCTCGGTGCCGAAGGTCCAGTCCACCAACAGGAGTTCCAGGCCGTCGGCCGCCCCGGGGGCGGGGAGCGCCGGGGGCGCGGCGAAATCGCCGCCGGGCGCCGCGGCCGGCAGGAGGCGCACCCCGGCCGGGGACGCAGTTAAGTCGTCGAGCCGCGTAAAGATGGGACCGCGCCGGCCCAGCCAGGCCCACAGGTCCACGGGGGCGCGGGCCTCCACCCCGCTCAGGGCTTGGGTCAACTCCTGGAAAATCGCCGCCGGGGGGCGAGGCTCGCTCCCGGGGACGTAATCGAGAAAGGTCCGGGGCGGATGGACGTCGGGACTGATGAGGGACAGGGGCGCCCCCCCGAAGTGGACCGGCGGCGCCGCTTGCAGCCGGCCCTCCTGGTTGACGAAGCTGGACGCGGTTCTTTCAAACAGGGGGACGGTGGGGAGCACCACCTGGGCCCGCTTGAGGGCGGGGGAGGGCAGATAGTCCAGGACCACGAGCAGTTCCAGGCGCTCCAGGGCCCAGGCCAGGCGCTCCTCATCGTAAAAGGCCCAGAAGGGGTCGTTTTCCACCAGGATCAGGGCCTTGAGGTCGCCCTGGTCGATGCCGGCCAGGATGGCGTCGGCGCTCAAGGCCGGGGTGCCCGGCCCCAGGGGTTCCCCCAGGGGGATGGGGCCCCAGGGCCAGTGGGCCAGGGGGGACTCAGCCGCGGCGCCGGGAGGCTCCGGGGCTTCGAGGAGGGCGGCGCCGAAGGCATTGGCTCCGGGGAGGAGATAGAACAGGCCCGCGGCCTTACCGGCAGCCTTAAGGAGCAGGGCGGCGTCCGCGGCCAGAGACGGGGTGGATTCCCGGACAATATCGGTGCCGCAGACCACCACGGGCTTTTGGCTCGCCAGCAGGTCCGGGGCCAGGGCGGTCAGGGCCGCGGTCAGGGCCGGGTCGCCGGGATACTGCTCCGGCAGGGCCTCAAGGAAGGCCCGGGCCGGGGCGTCCAGGGCCGCGGCCTGGTCGGGGGACAGGGCGGCTTTGACCAGGACGCCCAGGGCGGCGTCCAATTGGCCCGGGGGGACCGGCAGGTGCTCAAACTCTAAGGGCAGAAAGACCGGCCGGGGGTCCAGGACCGCGACCTTAGCCCCGTTTCGCCGGGCCTGGCGCAGGGCCAGGGCCAGCATGGGGGCCTCGTTGACCGGGTCGACGCCCACCACCAGGAGGAAATCCGCGGCTTCGAGCTCCTGCAGGGAGACCGCCAGGCGCTCGTCCAGGCGGCCCACTGCGGCCCTAACCTTGCGCTCCAGGCGGGGGTCCCAGAAGAACTGGGGGTCCCGCCAGCCGTGGGTGCGGCAGAAAAGCTGAAGCGCCGCCTGGGTTTCCAGGCTGCTGCGGGCGCCGCCCACCGCGGCCACCGCGCCGGGGCCGGACTCCCGGGTGATTCGGGCGAGAGCGGCCGCGGCGGTCTCCACCGCCTCGTCCCAGGGCACCTCGCGCCCGCCCAGGCGGGCCCGGCGGGGGCGCTCCGGGTGATTGGCGTAGTAAAAACCGTAGCGGCCCCGGTCGCAGATGAAATAGCCGTTCACCGCGTCGTGGGGCCGGGCTTCCAGGCGCACCATCTCCCGGTAGCGGGCGCTGGCCACGGTGTTGCAGCCCAGGGAGCAGTGGAGGCAGAGGGACGGGCCCCGCTCAAAATTCCAGCGGCGGCCCTTGAACCGGGAAGGCTTATCGGTGTACACCCCGGTGGGGCAGACGTCGATGAGATTGCCGGCAAAGGGGCTTTCCAGGGCGCCGTCCGTAAAGCGGCCGAAATAGGTGCGGCGGCCGATCTGCAGGGCCCCCAGGTCCCGGTAGCCGGCATACTCCTGGTAGAAGCGGCGGCAGCGCCAGCACTGGATGCAGCGGTTCATTTCGTGCAGCACGAAGGGGCCCAAATCCTGGTTCCGGTAGGTGCGCTTGGGGCCCAGGAAGCGCCGGAGGCCGTGGCCGCCGGACACGGTCTCGTCCTGGAGGAGGCAGTGGCCGCCTTCGTCGCACACGGGGCAGTCCAGGGGATGGTCCAGCATGAGCCACTCGATGACGTATTTCCGGAACTCCATGGCTTCCGGGTGGGTGGTGGAAACCACCATGCCGTCTTCGGCCTTGACCATGCAGCTCATCTCCACGCCCTTGACCCGGCCTTCGAGGAACATAACGGCACACATGCGGCAGGCGCCCAGGGAGCCCAGGGCCGGATGATAGCAGAAGCGGGGAATCATGATGCCCAGCCGCTCCGCGGCCTGAAGGACGTTGGTGCCCTGGGGGACGTCGATTTCCCGGTTATCGATGGTTAATTTCGGCAAGGGCGATTCTCTCTGGGAAAGCTATCAGTAATCAGTAATCAGTAGTCAGTGGTCAGTAGTCAGTAAGAGCCTGAAGTCAGCGATCGCCGTAACCGCACCGGGGAGATGCACCCGGGGGAACCAGGCTTTGCCAACCACCTGTTGAACAAATAAGGCACCATTTTTATTACTCCCCCCTCACCCCAACCCTCTCCCCCCGCCAGCGGGTGGAGAGGGGGTATGGAGGGCGGCGGCCGGGGACGGCCGCCCTGCCGGTTACTTAAACGGGCACTGCTTCTGAATGATGTGTTCCCGCACTTCGTCTTCGAAATACTGCAACAGGCCCTTGACGGGCTCCACGGCGCCGGGGGCGAAGGCGCAGTAGGCCTGGTCCATATGGTTGGCCAGCTCCCGGAGCCTGGGGATGAACTCTTCCCGGCCCTCGCCGTTTTCCAGGCGCTGGAGCAGGTCCTGGATATACGGAATTCCCTGGCGGCAGGGGGTGCAGAAGCCGCAGGATTCCCGGGCGAAATAGTTGATCAGGTTCAGGGTGGCGCCCAGGATGCAGGTCTTGCGGTCGAAGACCATGATGGCGCCGGTGCCGAAGCGGTGGCCCACCTGTTTCAAGGAGTCGGCGTCCATGGCCACATCCAGGAATTTGGGGGGCATGAAACTGGTGGAGGCGCCGCCGGGGATGAAGGCCTTGAGTTCGCACCCCGGCAGCATGCCCCCGGCCACCTCCTCCAGAATTTCCCGGAAGGGGATGCCCATGGGCAGCTCGTAACAGCCGGGCTTGACGACCTTGCCGCTGATGCAGTAGAGCTTGGTGCCGGCCCCGGTGGGGGTCCGGGCCAGGCCCTTGAACCAGGCGCCGCCGTTGCGGACGATCAGGGGCACGCAGGCCAGGGTTTCGGCGTTATTGACAATGGTGGGCTTGTCCCAGAGCCCCCGGTCGGTCATGTGCTGGGTTTTCTGGGGGTGGGCCCGCCGGCCCATGATGGCCTGGACCAGGGCGGTGGCCTCCCCGCAGATGTAGCGCCCGGCGCTGCGGTGCACCGCGATGTCAAAGGAAAAATCGCTGCCCAGGATGTTCTTGCCCAAAAACCCGGCCTCCCGGGCCACCTGGAGCTCCCGGTCAATGAGCTCGGCGTTCATTTCGTAGGTGGGGCGGACGAAATAGAAGGCCTTTTGGGCCTTGATGGCGTAGCCGGCCAGGATGATGCCTTCGATGATCAGGTGGGGGTCGGTGCTGACCAGGACCCGGTCCTTGAAGGTGCCGGGCTCCATTTCATCGGTGTTGGCGCAGACGTAGCGGGGGTGGGGAGAGCCGTCGTGGACAAAGCTCCACTTGCGCCAGGTGGGGAAGGCGGCCCCGCCCCGGCCGGACAGGCCGGACTCTTTGAGGATGGCGATCAGGTCCTGGGGGGCGAATTTGGTCACCGCGTCGGTGAGGGCCTGGTAACCGCCGCCGGCGCGATATTCGTCGAGGGTGGCGGGGCGGCCTTCCTGGCGATTTTTGAACAGGGCTAGTTCGTACATGGGATCACCGGCACAGAATGAGGTCACAGGGTTCGGCGCGCAACTGCTCCAGGATTTCGTCGAGGCGCTCCGGGGTGAGATGGTCGAAGAACCTGCCGTTGACCACCATGGCCGGGGCCTGGTCGCAATAGCCGATGCAGGCGGTGGGCAGCACGGTGAACATGCCGTCGGCGGAGACCTCTCCGGCGCACACCCCCAATTTCCGGCACAAATAGTCGAAGAGCGAGCCCTCGTGGAACATCCAGCAGACCACGCCGTCGCAGACGTGGAGGACGAAACGGCCCACGGGCTCCCGGTAGATGAAGTCGTAGAAGGTGGCCAGCTCCTCCAGCTCCAGGGGCGTCATGTTCAGCAGGGCCGCGGCTTCCTGGAGCCCCTCGTCGGTGAGATAGCCGTAATGCCGCTGGATCTCGTACATGACGTTGATGGCCTGCTCCCGGGAGTCTTCGGCCCGGTCGATCTGCTGCTGCAGCTTGGCGCGTAAGGTTTCAGGTACCATGATCCTGGATTTCCGCCCTCTCAGCCCGACCCTCACCCCCACCGGGGGAGAGGGAAAAAGGCTGGACGCCTATTCCAAAAAGTTCAAGGTTCAAGGTTCAAAGTTCAAAGTTAATATGAGATGCGCACCATGCCCCATGATAAAAAGCTACCACTTTTCATAACTTACGACTGGGTCCTAGGCCCATGGATGACTGTTACCAAAAGTTTTCGGTGGCACAGGCTAAAGCCTGGGGCTACAAAAATGGTTTTTTGCGTGCAACTCTTTATCAGTCCATTACCGGTCAATATCCGGCATGACGTAATCGATGGAACCGATGAGGGCGATAAAATCCGCCACCAGGTGCCCCAGGGTCATGAGGGGCAGGACCTGGACGTTGGCAAACCCCGGGGAGCGGAGGCGCATCCGGTAAGCCATGTTGCCGCCGTCGCTGACCACGTAGAAGCCCTGCTCGCCCCGGGGATGCTCCGTGGCGGCATAGGCTTCGCCCCGGGGCAGGGTGGGCCCCCGGGTGACGTTGATGAAATGGTGAATCAGGCTTTCGATATCCTTGAGGCTGTCCGCCTTCCGGGGGATGGCGTAGCGGTAGTCAGCGGTGATATAGCGCCCGGGGGGCATCTGATCCGCGGCCTGCCGGATGATCCGGAGGCTCTGGCGCATCTCCGCCACCCGCACCAGGTAGCGGGCGTAGGAATCGCCGTCTGGGGCGGTGGGGATGTCGAAATCAAAGGCCGGGTAAGCGGAGTAGGGGAACTTTTTCCGGAGGTCCCATTCCAGGCCGCAGGCCCGGAGGTTGGCCCCGGTGACGCCCCAATCCATGGCGTCGTCCAGGGAGAGGACGCCGATGCCCCGGGTCCGGGCCTCCCAGATGGGATTGCGGGTGACGGCCTGCTCCAATTCATCCAGGAGCTTGGTAAACCCCTTGACGAAGGCGTCCACCGGCTCCTTCCAGCCCTCCGGCAGGTCGTCGGCCACGCCCCCGATGCGGAACCAGGAGGGGTGCAGCCGGCCGCCGGTGATGAGTTCGATGATATCCATGATTTTTTCGCGCTCGGCGAAGGCGTAGAAGGTCGGGGTGATGGCGCCGGTGTCCACGGTGAAGGTGGAGAACCACACCAGGTGGTTGCTCAACCGGAACAACTCGGTGAGCATCACCCGAATGAACTGGGCCCGGTCCGGGACCTGGATGCCCGCCAGGGTTTCCACGGCGTGGAGGTAGCTCAGGTTGTTGGCCACGCCGCAGAGGTAGTCGGCCCGGTCGGTGTAGGGGATGAACTGGTGCCAGGACTGGCGCTCGCCGATCTTTTCCACGGCGCGGTGGTGGTAGCCGATGTCCGTGTCCAGGGCGGTGATTTCCTCGCCGCGCAGGGCCATGATGAAGCGGATGAGGCCGTGGGTGCTGACGTGATGGGGGCCGACGTTCAGGACGAATTCGTCCCCGCCCAGGCGGTCTTCAAGGTATTTGCCGGCGTCCAGGGGCTGGCATTTGCGGGCGTCCTCCCGGGTATAGGGGGGCAGGTGGGTGGCCCGGTCCGGGTAACTCTTGCGCAAGGGGTGGCCCTCCCAGTCGTGGGGCATGAGGAGACGCCAGAGCCGGGGGTGGCCGTCGAAGCGGATACCGAACATATCGAAGCACTCGCGCTCATACCAGTTGGCCGACGGCCAGATATCGGTGACGGTGGGGGTGACGGGATCGGCGCCGTGCAGGGGCACCTTGAGGCGCACCCGGGTGGGGGGCTCAAAGGCCAGGAGCTGGTAGACCAGGGTATAATCGGGGTAGTCGTGACGTTCCCGGCGGGAGGATTCATCCACCGCGGTGAGGTCGTCCAGGCGGCGGAACCGGGGCGCGGCCTCGGTCTTGAGGAAGCGCAGGACTTCTTTGAGACGCTCCGGGGCCACCTGGAAGGTCGGCATATCGGCGGTCGCGGCCGCGGGGGTCACCGCGCCGGCAAATTTGGCCTGAAGGGTCTGGGTCAGGGACTGATCGGTGTCGGTCAGGGTGATCCGGGCCGGGGGCGGGGTCCACATGTCCTGGGAGCGGCTCTCCCAAAAGTGCGGCGGCGTCACCGCGGTGCCCCGGGGGGGCGTGCCGTAATAGCCGGGTCCCCGGGGGTCCCGGGATTTGGTAAGCCCGTCCACCCTCAGGGGGGTCTGGGTCCCCTGGGTGCCGCCGGCCAGGTGGAAAATTTTCCGGGCCGGCCTCTCCTCCCGCACCTTTTCCTGGAGGAGCACCAGGCCCTCCAGGACCGCCTCGGGGCGGGGCGGGCAGCCGGGAATATAGATATCCACCGGCAGGATCTGGTCCACCCCCTGGACCACGCTGTAGCAATCGTACATGCCGCCGCTGTTGGCGCAGGAGCCCATGGAGATCACCCACTTGGGCTCGGTCATCTGCTCGTAGAGCCGGAGCACCACCGGGGCGATCTTTTTGAAGACCGTGCCGGAGATGATCAACAGGTCCGACTGCCGGGGCGAGCCCCGCAGGACTTCCGCGCCGAAGCGCGCCATGTCATACCGGGACGTGAGCGCGGTGGAGGCCTCAATAAAGCAGCAGGACAGCCCGAAGAACATCGGCCAGAAGCTGTACGACCGAAAATAGTTGACCAAGGCGTCGATGCGGCCGAGGATCAGGTTTTCCGGCTGATCGGGCGGGATGCAGGCAGGGGCCGCCAATCGAGTCCTCCTTTTTTCCAGATGTAGAAGAGGCTGAACAGCAGGACGATGATAAAAAAGGAGATTTGCAGCCAGCCGCGCCAACTCAAATCTTCCATGGCCACGGCCCAGGAAAAGATAAACGCGGCCTCCACGTCGAAAATCAGGAAAAAGACCGCCACCAGGTAAAACGGCACCGGGTAGCGGAAACGGGCCCAACCGGTGGGAATCACCCCGCATTCATACGGCCGGGCTTTTTCCGGGTCGAATTTTTTCTCCCCCAGCCAGCCGGTCAAAAAGAGCAATACCGCCAGCAGGCCCACGACGATGGCGACGTAGAGGGCGAAGCTCAAAAACCCCGGGGCCCAGGGGGAAAACATGACGGGGGCTACCGGATGCATAGGCGTTCCTGATGTTTAGGTCTTAATAATGGGGGCGGAAAAATGGATTTCCTTCCCCCTCACCCTGGCCCTCTCCCCCATCGGGGGAGAGGGGAAAAAGGCGGGACCTCTTTAATGCTCCAATAAATAACCCGGCCAATGGATTATGGAAGCCGGTGAAACCTGTCAATAATCGCGACCGGAATTGAGGCGCGGGTCATCGATATATGGAAAACCTAACAACCCGCTCAACGCCTGTCAAGAGAGGCAGGCCGGCCCGGCGGCGGGAGTTGCCGCCAGGCTCAGTATATTATCTGAGATATGGCCACTGGTAAGTTTTTTGCGGGCGGCGGCCGACCGGATTGCCGGGGGGCCGTGCTTGACAGGTCTCCGGGGTGCCTTATATTATTTTTAATAAATATAAAATTGATTCTATAATGTTTTGGTGGCACAGGCTTTCGAGCCTGTGCGAGACTTTCTGCACAGCCTGGAAAGGCTGTGCCACCAGGAAGGATACTTGTGGGTAATGATGAGCACGGGGGAGAGGGAGAGAATGTGAGTAACGTTTCGAAACAGGACCAGATGTAAGAAAAGGAGACGCCCCCTGAACCACACTGCGCCCCCCCTGGCCGCCGGACTCTCCCGGGTCAAGCTCTTTTTGGCGCTGTCCCGCACCCCCCACGGCCTGCTGGACCTGGCGACGCCGGCCCTGGCGGCGCTCCTCTGGTATGGGGGCCTGCCGCCTCTGGGGGTGATCGCCCTGGGCCTGCTGACGGTCTTTGCGGGCTACACCGCGGTGTATGCCTTAAACGACGTGGTGGACTACCGGGCGGATCAAGAGAAGCTCAAGGCGGCGGGGGATAAGGTCAAGGCCGGCTATCTGGACGCCCTGTTCGTGCGCCACCCCCTGGCCCAGGGGCAGGTGAGTTTCGGGGAAGGGGTGCTGTGGACCGGGGCCTGGGCCGCCATCGCCCTGGCGGGGGCGTACCGTCTCAATCCCGTGTGCGCCTATATTTTTCTGGGCGGCTGCCTGCTGGAGGCGGTCTATTGCCTCCTGCTCCGGGTGAGTCATTGGAGGATCCTGGTGGCCGGGGTGGTCAAGACCCTGGGCGGGGTGGCCGCGGTCTTTGCGGTGGACCCGCACCCGGCGCCGGGGTTCCTGCTCCTCTTGGTGCTGTGGCTGTTTGCCTGGGAGGTCGGGGGTCAGAATATTCCCGCGGACTGGCATGACGTGGAGGAAGACCAACGCCTGGGGGCCCGGACTATTCCGGTGGGGTACGGCCCCGACAAGGCCAGCGCCGTGATCCTGGGGGCCCTGGGCCTCAGCGTGGCCTTGAGCGCGGTGCTGGTCCGGACGGCGCCCCTCAAGTTTTCGCCTCTCCTGGTGGGCCTGACAGTGGCCGCGGGCGGCTACCTGCTGCTCCTGCCGGCCTTTAACCTGTACCGAACCAAAGACCCGGCCCGGGCCGCGGCCCTGTTCAACCGGGCCAGCGCCTATCCCCTGGCCATGTTGGGCCTGGCCCTGGTCAATATGGTGGCCTAGTGATCCGTTTCTTAAATAGCATAGTTTCCCCTTATAAAGGGAAACCTCCAATAAAATATATGTTTTTTAGACCATTTGGTTTATTACATTGATAACGTTAGGAGGGGAAGATTAATTATAGTGGAAACCAAGAAAATAAATTTGTTCGGAAATGTTGCCACCTTAGTAACACCGATTAGATTGATTTTAGGTTGGCAGTTCTTTAGTGCTTTTTTACGCAGAACGGTTAATGCTCCAGAAAAACTGGATCCAAATAGTCCAGCTTTTATGGGTCATGCATTTAATCATTTCTTGCCACATTCACTTTTTATAAAGCCTTTAATAATATATTTAATAACCCATCCAGGACTATTTTATTATTTTATTATAACATTTACAATAATTGAAGGTTTTGTGGGTATTGGCTTATTATTGGGATTTTTTACCAGGCTTGCGGCAATCGGTGCTACGCTTTTATCTTTAGGAATACTGCTTGGATCGGGCTGGCTTGGTTCAACATGCGTTGATGAATGGCAAATAGGTATAGCAGGTATTGGTGCAGGCTTAGTGATATTTTCCCTTGGAGCAGGGGTATTTTCGCTCGATTATCTCTTTTTAAAAAATACCCAATTAAAATTTATATCCTCGGGCGACTTTAATCTTAAAGAAAAGCAAATTAAGCTTCTCGCGTATTCATTTTCGTTTATTGCGATGTGTATAACGCTTTTTACTTATCAAGCTTTTCATGGCGGCCTTTACGGAAAGCTTTTTAACCTTTCCAAAAAACCAAAAATAGAAATTTTAAATCCTCATCTTGAAAAAAACGGCACATTAAGGCTAACGCTATACAGAACAGATGGACCGGATACATATGGAGCTTTTATTACAAAGATAGCAGTAATTAATAGTGCTAATAAGTTAATGGAAATATTTGAGCCGAATAAAAACAATTTAGAAAAGCGCCAAATAAATAATTATTATTTTAATAAAGTCATTCCTAACAATTATAGTCTTGTCGTACCGCTTGGTGCCAAAGCTACAGTTTCGCTCCAATCGCAAACGGGTATAAAACTGGAAAATGGTATATATAAAGTGGAAGTGATTGACGTAAGCGGACTTAAATGGTTAAAAACCGTTACTGTAAATTAACGGAAAATGACGCTTGCAATTTTTATGGAGAGTAACGTCAAAATTCTGGTCAGAGTTTTTTCAAAAACATGACATCGGCAGACTATGAAAAAACACAGGCGCCGCTGGGCCAAGAAAGGGAGCCGGGGTCGCCAACTCTGGAAAGGGAGGTCCCTCCCGCTCTGGCTAGATTTCTGGAACGCGTCCCCCAACTGCGGCGGCGCCCCCATCCGGTGCTGGCCCACTTCCCCATCGTGTTCATGCTGTCGGCCAGCTTTTTCAGCCTCCTCTACCTGGCCACCGGGAACCGCGCCTTCGATGACACGGCGTTTTACTGCCTGGGGGGCGGGCTGCTCACCATGCCCGTGACCGTGGCCACCGGGTTGTTCACCCACTGGCTCAATTATCCCGGCGGGGAGGCGGACAAGACCGTGCGCCTTGAAAAGGCCCTGTCCTACGGGGTGACGGCCATCGCGGCCACGGCCTTTGTCTGGCGGTGGCTGAACCCGCGGGTGCTGGATGATCTCGGCGGGGTCAATCTCCTCTACCTCCTCCTGGTCCTGTCCCTGACGCCGCTGGTGACAGCCAACGGCTACTTCGGGGGCATGCTCACCTTCCCCCTGGAGGAGGAGGCGCCGGGGCCCGGGGCGCCGCCGGGCCGGATAGAAAAACCATAAGGGGGACCTGAAGATGGCGACGACAGAACCGGCTGGGCCGGAACTTTCGCCCTGGTGGAAGATCGGGGTCATTTTCACTATCCTGGTGGGGTTTTCCGTCCTCACCGGCATCGCGGTGCAGGCGTACCGAGACGCGCCGCCCATCCCGGCCCGGGTGGTGGACGCCCAGGGGGACACCATCTTCACCCGGCACGATATCCTGGCGGGGCAGCAGGTCTTTCTGAAGTACGCCCTGATGGAAAACGGCACCATCTGGGGGCACGGGGCCTATCTGGGGCCGGATTTTACCGCGACCTACCTCCACAACCTGGCCCTGGAGGCCGGGGACCTGGAGGCGCAACAGCTTTATGGCCGGGACCTTGCGGACGTCCACGGCGTCGACCGGGACGCGGTGGAGGCCTCGGTGCAGCGCCGGTTGAAGGCCAACCGCTACGATCCCCGCAGCCAAATCCTGGTCTTTTCGAAGCCGGAGGCGGCCTCCTACCGGGACCAGATCGGCGTCTGGACCGCCTATTTCACCCACCCGGAGAAGAACGGCGGCTTGAAGGCCAAGTATATCAGCAACCCCCGGGAACTGCGGCAACTGACGGCGTTTTTTGCCTGGACCGCCTGGGCCGCGGTGGCCCGCCGCCCGGGCCGGGACTACTCCTATACGAGCAATTTTCCCTACGATCCCCTGGCGGGGAACCGGCCGCCGGCCGCGGCCTACCTGTGGAGCGCCCTGAGCCTCATCACCTTGCTGGCCGGGACCGCGGCCATCCTCTTGGCCTTCGGCCGCTTCGGCTACCTGGGCTGGAAGGGGGGCGGCGCCGCCGCGGCGCCCCGGATGGCGCCGGGCCGGGCCAGCGCCTCCCAGCGGGCCACCATCAAGTATTTTGTCATCGTCACCCTGCTGTTCTTGGCCCAGGTCCTGGTGGGGGCGGCCACGGCCCACAGCCGGGCCGAGCCGGGCAGTTTTTACGGCTTTAACCTTTACCAGTGGTTCCCCAGCAACATCTTGCGCACCTGGCACCTGCAACTGGCGATTTTCTGGATCGCCACCGCTTACGTGGC
>CAYNMI010000030.1:0-14641 GCA_964398095.1 uncultured Desulfobacca sp. | reverse complement strand
ACTGCTTACTGCTCACTCCAAATGAAACGCCATTATCCCGATCAACCCCTGGTGGGCGTCGGCGCCGTAGTCTTTAAGGGCGACCAGGTGCTCCTGGTGCGCCGGGGCCAGGAACCGGCCCGGGACTCCTGGAGCCTGCCCGGCGGCCTGGTGGAGCTGGGGGAAACTCTGGAAGCCGCCATCAGACGGGAACTGCTGGAGGAAACCGGGTTAACCGTGACCCTCCGGGGCATCACGGCGGTGCTGGAGCGCGTCTTCCCCGACGCCGCGGGTAAGATCGCCTATCACTATGTCCTGATCGATTATCTCTGCGACTATCGGGCAGGGGAGTTGACCGCCGCCTCGGACATCACCGCGGCCCGGTTCGTCCCTCTCAGCGACCTCACCGGCTTCGATTTGCCCCCCTTAACCGCGCACGTCATCCGCCGGGCCTGGGAGCAGAAACAGCAGGGCACCTGTCTGCCTCTCGTGAAAGTTGAGGCCGGGGGCTAGAGACCAAGGCCCCCTCCCCCCTCCCCTCAAAATCCACCCCCTCACATAACCCGCCCCACCGCCTTTAAGACCTCGCCGTAATCCGGTTCGTTGGCCAGTTCCGGGACGAGTTGCAGGTACTGCAAGACTCCGCCCTTATCCACCACGAACACGGCCCGGGCCAGGAGGCGCAGTTCCTTGATCAACACCCCGTAGGCCATCCCAAAGGCCGCCTCCCGGTGGTCCGAATAGGTCGTCACCCGTTCCACCCCCGCGGCGCCGCACCAGCGCTTCTGCGCGAAGGGCAGATCCATGCTGATGGTCAGGACCAGCACGTCCGGGCCCAGTTTGGCCGCCTCTTCGTTGAACCAGCGGGTTTCAATATCGCAGGTGGGGGTGTCCAGAGACGGCACCGAGCAGATGATGACCACCTTGCCCTTGAGGGATGACAACTTAAAGGGGGTCAAATCGTTGGCCAGGACCTCGAAATCCGGGGCCGGGTCCCCCACTTGCACTTCCTGGCCCACCAGGGTCAGGGGATGGCCCTTCATGGTGATTACTCCGGGACGTTCCGCCATAGGCGCCTCCTTTGGGGCGAGATGCATCTGCCGTTAAACCTAAGGTGCGCGGTGAGGGAAATCAATGGCGGGGGCGCAATTTATTGCGTCCACGGGAGGGATGCATCAAGCCTCTGAACAAAAGAGGGCAGTGCCAACCAGCGGCCTGCCCTCTCCCGGTAACTGTACCGTCTTATTATCCTTTGATTTTCGGCAATTCCGCCAGGGCCTTTTGGATCATCTCTCCCGGGTCCAGTTCGATGTCCTTGAGTTTCCCTTCCAGAAAGCCGTCGTAGGCCGCCAGGTCGAAGTGGCCGTGGCCCGAAAAATTAAACACGATGCACCTGGCCTGGTTGGTCTCCTTACACACCCGGGCCTCGTCCACCGCCGCCTTGATGGCGTGGGCGGTCTCCGGGGCCGGGATGATCCCCTCGGTTTCGGCGAAGAGGCGGGCCGCCTCAAAGACCGGGTTCTGCGGATAGGCCCGGGCCTCGATCACCTTCTCGTGCACCAGTTGGCACAGCAGCGGGGCGTCGCCGTGGTAGCGCAGGCCCCCGGCATGAATCCCCGACGGCACGAAACCGTGGCCCAGGGTGTACATCATGATCAAGGGGGTCAACCCCGTGGTGTCCCCGAAGTCATAGGTATAGGCCCCCCGGGTCAGGGTGGGGCAGGCGGTGGGCTCCACCGCCACAAAACGGATGTCCTGGCCCTTCAGCTTCTCCGGCACGAACGGGAAACAGAAGCCCGCATAGTTGCTGCCGCCGCCGACGCAGCCGATGAGGACGTCCGGCGACTCCCCGGCCAGGGCCAGTTGCTTCTTGGTTTCCAGGCCCACGATGGTCTGGTGCAGCATCACGTGGTTGAGGACACTCCCCAGGGAATAATTGGTGTCGTCGTGGGTGGCGGCGTCCTCCACCGCCTCGGAGATGGCCATGCCCAGGCTGCCGGAGGTCTCGGGGTCTTTTGCCAGAATGGAGCGGCCCGCCTGGGTGCGGTCCGTGGGGGACGGATAGACGTCGGCCCCCCAGATGTGCATCAGCGAGCGGCGGTAGGGCTTCTGCTGGTAGCTCACCTTGACCATGTACACGGTGCATTCCATGGAGAAAAAGTTGCAGGCCAGGGCCAGGGCGCAGCCCCACTGGCCGGCCCCGGTCTCGGTGGCCAGGCGCTTGATGCCCGCCGCCTTGTTGTAATAAGCCTGGGCCACTGCGGTGTTGGGCTTGTGGCTGCCCGCGGGGCTGACGGATTCGTTCTTATAATAAATCCGGGCCGGGGTCTTCAGGGCCGCCTCCAGGTTCCGGGCCCGGTGCAGGGGGCTGGGCCGCCACAATTGATAGATGCGCAAGATCTCGTCGGGAATGGGAATCCAGCGCTCCGGGCTCACTTCCTGCTCGATCAGGGCCATGGGGAAGATGGGCGCCAGGTCGGCCGGGGTGATGGGTTGGCCGGTGCCCGGGTGGAGATAGGGCGGCATGGGGGAGGGCAGGTCCGGGATAATATTGTACCACTCCTGGGGCATCTCGGCTTCGCTCAGGTGAATCTTGTAAGTGTCCATATTGAGGCATTGCTCCTTTGCGGCTTAAATAACCGTTATTTTATAGGCCCCGGGCCTATCTTTGTCAAGGGAGGGTAACAGGCGCGGGGCCCTCCCTTTCACCAGCGCGGCATGGCTGGACCAACGGCAGGAGATTACCGGGGATTTGCTGCGGGGTCCCGGTGGCCGGGTTCTGGGTCCGGGCCACCGGGGGTTGCCTAAACAGCGGAACTGGCAGTTCCACCGGGTGGGTCAGAGGGGCGTGACTTTGCCATCTTGGACCTGGTATCCCAGGGTTTCCAAAATCGCGGCCTGGGGGTCAGTGATCTCCTCGATCGTGCGCTTCAGTTTGCCTTCGCCGTCCTGCGCGTGAATGGAAGTCCGCAAAGCCCGCAGTTCCTCCATGGCCTCGTTCGGGGTCATTTTGATGCCGTTGCCCGCCAGCCGCTGGCAGAGCAGCGTCAGGTAGGTGAGCGCCGCCACGCAGACGAACAGGTGCACCCGGATCTTCGAATCGGTCCAGTGGTATAAAGGCAGCAGCGCTCTTTGAAAGAGACTGCGGTTATCCTTGGCGTTGCCGTAAGGCCGGACGCCATTGCCGTTTTTGCCCAAATCCGGTCCCAGGACGGCTCGGGTCATACAGGTGTCATAAATCTCCTCCGCGCGCCAATCCTCGCGGTCGGTGATGAGGATATTCTTCCCGAAGTGGCGCACGACGCTGGCCATTTGGCGATGGTCAAGCTGGAACTCAAGCCGGAATTGGCCCTTTTCCTGAGAAAAATTTAACTGGAAGAGAGCCGGACTGATTTTGAGGCGGTGGCACAGTTGGGCCAGGTGAGCCTTAATGGCGGCAATGGCCTTCTCCTGATTGGCTTCCTGGACATGGCGCTGCTGCAACGCCACCATCTCCTTCCGCACTCTCTGCACTTTCTTGCCCAGATCCTGGTAACTCTTGTGGAAGGCCCTGGGGTCAAAGGTGATGACCACCCGGCGGGAGCGGTTCCAAAAAGGCGCCTGCGTTTCATAATACAGGATCTTCTCATCCTCCTGCACCGCCGGCGAGGTCTGGTTGCTGCGCTTGCCCGGCAGGGGGCGAAAATCCTTTAAAGAGATTTCGGTCAGCTCCGGGGCAAAGTCCGGGGCGTAAGAGACAATGAAATGCATGCCTTCTTGGGCATCGATTCGCTCAATGATGGGCGCGGCATCCATCTCCTGATTGACGAGCAGGGTAACATCTTGGACCGCCACTCCCTGGCTGGAGACTTTGGCCAGCAGGCGTTCCAGGTGATCATAGAAGCCGGTTGCGGGTAAGCCGCCGGAATAACTCTGGTAATAAAAGGGGACCCCCGCGTTCCACTCGGTAATCAAGGCCAACCCCAAGCGCTGCTGGTCAAAGTGTTCCGCCAGAAAATCCTGGTCCGCCTGGGGCATGCCGGCAAAGGCCGAAGGCTTGGGAGGCGAGGAAATATTGACGGCCTCAATGACCAGCCGGTGTCCCTGAGCCGGCAACAGTGAATGGACCTTCTTGAAAAAGGCCGTCTTGATTTTGTCCAGGTCGCCGTCGCTGATCCGATCCCAATGGTTCCAAAAATTTTGGGAATTCAAGGATTCCAGCCTCAGGGGACGAATCCTCTGAATGTCCGTGGTTTCGTACCAGTTTGCCAGTTGCCTTTTGCTGGTGGGGGCGATGGCCCGGTTCAGCGCCGCATAGAAGACCAGTTCTCCCAGGGAGGGTCCCCGGACGCGTTTTTTGGGCGGCAGGATCTCATTAATGAGCCCCGCCAGGTCCAACTCCCGATCCAGTTCATTCAGGGCAAACACCGACCCGAATTCTTTGGGGGAGAACCCGCCTTTGCCTAAAATCGCCTGGACTTTATCCGCGGTGCCCAGGTACACCTGGTTGATGGTGGTGGGCTTGCCATAGACCCGCTGCGTTTCCCGAATATAAAAATATTCGTGGCCTTTCTTGACCTTTTTGTAGAGATGCGCCATATTTCACCCATTTCTTTAAAATATTAAGTTAATATTTAAACTAATACTTTAGTTAGATTAGCAAATTTTCCGGGAAAAAGAAAATGAGCTAAAATACTCTTTTTGATAGAGCAAAGTACTCTTTTTGCAACCTTGTGAGTTGAGAATGCACCGGCCTATCTCTTGATGGGGGGACTACGAAAGGGTTAGGGGGCGGTTGTAGCCGAATAACCTTTACGGATGGCGTATCGCACCAGATCGGTGTTTTTCTTGAGATTTAATTTCTTCATGATTTTCGCCCGATGATTTTGAATGGTGCGGAAGCTGAGAAACAGGAGGGCCGCGATTTCTTTGCTCGATTTGCCCTCGGCGATCAGGGTGATGATCTCGATTTCCCGGGGGGAGAGAGACGCGGCCGGCTCGGCCTCGTCTTGGCGCCGGCTCTGCACATAGAGATTGGCCAGGTCACCGGTCAGCAAGGGCGACACGTAGATCATCCCCTGCCTGATCTTCTCGATGGCATTGAGGAGTTCTTTGGGCGCATCCTCTTTCAGCAGATACCCGTCAACCCCGGCCGCAATGGCATTATTCAGGTATTCTTTCTTCTTGTGCATGGTCAGAATCAGCACCTTGACGGCCGGATAGGCTTGTTTAATGCCGCGGGTGGCTTCTATCCCCGAAAGCGAGGGCATGGAGATATCCAGGATCACCATATCAACCGCCTGGCCCGGCAAAAGCTCCAACAATTCCGCGCCATCCCCTACCTCGCCCACCACTTCCAGTCCCGGTATCCCTTCAATGATCTTCTTAATCCCTTCCCGGACCAGCACGTGATCTTCGGCCAAGATAATATTATACATAATTATTTTCCACACTTATCTATGGGAATGGCAAACTTGATGGTGGTGCCCTGGCCCTTCCGGCTCGTGACCTGGAGCGAGCCCTGGCCCATGAGGGCCCTTTCATTCATGGCGGTCAATCCCAGGCTTTTTTGGGCGGCCTTACGGGATATCGCCCTTTTGAAATCAAACCCCCGGCCATTATCCCCAATCATAAAGGATACTTTCCCGTCCTGCCGTTTAACCTGCACCGAGACCTGGGTGGCCCTGGCATGTTTGACCACGTTGGTCAAGGATTCCTGAAAGATTCGATAAATGTTGATCTGGGTTTCCGGCGAAAAGAGATGGTCAATCCCGTCCATCGCCACCGTGGTCTGGATATTATGATTACGGCAGATTTCGTCCACCAGATATCCCAGGGCCGAGGACAGTCCCAGATCTTCCAGGCTGGAAGGACTGAGATCCCAGGAGAGGCGGCGGACATTTTCGATGACCGTATCGATATAAGACAGCATCTGTTCACAATTTGCCTTCAGGACCTGTTGAGCCGGCGACAACTTGTCCTCAATGGCCACCAGATGGATTTTTAAAACCGTCAGGGCCTGACCCAGTTCGTCGTGCAATTCCCTGGCGACCCGCCGGCGCTCTTGTTCCTGGATGCTCAGGAGCCGGGCCGTCAGCAGCCGCAGTTCCTGCTCCGACTTCTTCAGGGCCTGTTCCGCCCGCCGTTGCTCGGCCCGGGCCCGCAACCCCATAATGCCGTACGACAGATCGTTGGCCAGGCCCTCCAGCAAGTTGATCTCCTCATCGTCAAAGGCGTTGGGGGCCGAGGCGTAGATGGTCAAGACCCCGAAGGTATGCCCATCTTTTAAGGGTAGCGCCAGAATCGAAGCATAACCCCTTTCTTGGGCCTTTTCACGCCAAAGGGCCACGTCTGGATCAGTATTGGTATCCCGGCAAATCGTGGGTTTTCCCAGGCGGATGGCCTTACCTGTGGGACCGCGGCCCCGCTCCGTATCCGCCCAGGTGAGTTGCAATTGCTTTACATAACCGGCATCGAGTCCCTTTTGCCCCACCGGACGGATGGACTTGTGGGCATCATCCTGGGCAAAACCCACCCAGGCCATGCGGTAACCACCCACCTCCACGATGATCCGGCACACCTCGGTCAGTAATTCCGTCTCATCGGTGGCGCGAATCAAGGCCTGATGACATTCGGTGATGGCCTTGAGGGCGCGGCTGACTTGCCGCAGCGTCTCTCCCATCCTTTTGCGCTCGGTAATGTCTTCGATGATGCCCATCGTGCCGATCATGGCGCCGGTGGCATCATGGAGGAGCGCGGTGGAAATACTGACATCGATGAGGGTGCCGTTCCGCCGCTGACTGCGCTGCTCGTGGCCCACCAGGGTATTGCCTTCCAGGGTGCGCTGCCGCAGCGACTCGAATTCTTGCCGGTTCCCGGGGGGCACAATCGGCAGGTCCCGGCCTATGACCTCTTCTTGGCGCCACCCGAACATCTGTTGCGCCGCCATATTCCAGCTCATGACCCGCCCACTCAGGTTTAAAGTGATAATCGCCAGGGGGGACGCCTGCACCAGGGTCTCCAGTCGGCTGTTGGCCTCCTGCAAGGCCTCCGCGGCCCGTTTGCTCGCAGTGATATCCCGGGCAATGGTGGAGAAGAATTCCACTTTCCCTTTGGGATCCTGGTGGGCAATGATTACCTGGGACGTGGGAATTTCCTGACCGTGGCGGGTCAGGAACGCGGTCTCACCGCTCCAGACCTCCTGCCGGATGGCCTGGGCCCCGCCTTGCTCCCGAATGAGTCGATAGGCCCATTCAGGCTGCGAGTCTGCAATGGTGACCCCGGAGATATCCTCGTCCACCCCGATGCCCAGCATCTTGCGGCCGGCGCGGTTGAGATAGAGCACCCGGCCCTGCAGGTCGGCGGTGCCCACCAGGTCCGAAGTGGCTTCCAGGATGGCGGCCAGGCGGGCCTGTCCGGCTTCAGCTTGCTTCCGCTGGGTGATATCACGATTGATTTCCAAAATGGCGGTGGGCCGGCCGGCCGTGTCCCGCTGCAAGGCCCAACGGCTGGTCACCACGATGCGGCGGCCATCCCGCCGGGTGTGCGATAATTCACCCTGCCATTGACCCTGGCGAAATAACTCCGCCTCCAGTTCCCCCCGCATCTGGGCAGACTCCGGCTTCAGGAGTTTATGAATTTCTTGCCCCAGCACCTCTTCCCGGCCCCAGCCATAGGTCTTCTCGGCCCCGGAATTCCAGAAGACGACGCGGTTGTCCAGGTCCCGGACGATAATGGCGTCGTGGGCCAGGTCCAGAAGGTCGGCTTGACGGCGTAATTTCTCCTCAGCCCGCCGGCGCGCCGTAACATCGGCAAGAATCCCCATGTTGCCGATAGCCTCGCCGTTGGCATCCATCAGCGGGGCGTTCCACAGATGCACATAGATGGTGGAGCCGTCCTTCCGCACCCGGCGCAATTCCAGAGCCGATTGCACCTCTCCCGCCATTTCCCGTCTGAGCCTGTGGTCTTCCTCCGGCCTTTGGTCGGGTGGAACGCAGGGGAGATAACCTCCCAGCACTTCCGATTCCTGCCAGCCAAACATCCGCTCGGCTCCCGGATTCCAGAGCCTGATGTTGAGATCGCGGTCCAGGACGATAAGGGCCAACGGGGACGCCTGGATCAGGGTCTGCAAAATATGGGTGGTTTCTTTCAGGGCCGCCTCGGCTTGCTTTCTCTCGGTGATGTCCAGGGCCAGTCCTTGCAGGAAATCAAACTCCCCTTCCGGGTCATAGACCACCCTGGCCTCATCCCGGAACCAGACGACCCGGCCGGATTTGGCCAGGAGGCGATATTCGGTGGCAAACGGCTCCCCCGATTTATAGCTATGGACCATCTCGGCCAACACCCGTTCCCGGTCATCGGGATGAATCTGCCGCTTCCAGGTCTCCGTCACATCAGCCCGCCATTCCTCCGGGGAAAACCCGAGCAAGGTCTCGATCTGCGGGCTGACATAGAGGAGATCGACTTTTTCAGCCATGGAGATGATGTAGGTGATGGCCGGGATTTGCTCCACCAGGGTGCGATATTTGGCTTCGCTCTGCCGCAGGGACTGTTCAATTCTGCGACGCACCCGGAGTTCCTCCTCCAGCGACTCATTGGCCTGTTGCAATTGGGCGGTGCGTTCCGCCACCCGGATCTCCAGGTCATCCTTGGCCCGGTGCAGGGCCTCTTCCGCCTGAACCCGGGCAATGGCGCTGCCCACCTGGGCGGCCAGGGTCTCCAGGGCCGCCCGGGCCGTTTCCGGCACCTCTTCATAGTGGTGCGACGCGATGTTGATGGCGGCGATGACCTGGTCATGGTGGATCACCGGGATGATCGTCGCCGAGCGCAAACCTTCCCTGAGGCCCCCTTCATCCAGGATTCCCGGCAGGTCTTGCAGGCGCGCATACACGGGTCTTCCGGCCATGACGATATAAGTATTGAGAGAGTCGGCCTCATAATGCGAGACACTCTCCACGAACTCGGGGGAGAAGCCTTGGTGATAGGCCAGATCCAGGTCTCCGGAATCCCGGTCGGCCAGATATACCCCGCCGCTGTCCAGGCCCGAAATGCTGATGGCCGTTTCCACGCATAACCGCAAGGTCTCATACAACCCGAGCCTGCCATTGAGCCTCAAGGCTAAATCACGTTGCAGGCGGATGATCGCCTCGGTGCGCCGGCGTTCTTCATTCTCGCAGCGCAGTTGGATGTTGGCCGACTCCAATCCGGTGGTCCGCTCGGCCACCAAGCCTTCCAGTTCGGCAAACGCCCGGCTCCGCATATCTTCCATCTGCTTGCGTTCGGAAATGTCCCGGGCGACCGTCAGGAGACGGTCTTGGCCTCCCAAGGTGGTGCGACTCAAACTTATCTCAATCCAAACCCGGTGCCCATAGCGATCTTCCGCCAACCATTCATAGACCTGGGGGCCCTCGTGCATGGCTTTTCTAAACCACTGCCAGGCCTCCTGGGCCGTAAAGGGTTGATCGGCGCTGCACAGGTCCGCGATATTGAGTTGCCCGGCGGCTTCCAGCTTATAGCCGGACTCCATGAATTTCCGGTTGACTTCCAGCAAAGCCCCGGTCTGGGGATCTATAACCATAATCGCGTCGTTGACGGCTCCGAAAATCGTCCGGTATTTTTCCTCCGAGGCCTTGAGGGCCTCCTCGGCCAGCCGCCTTTCGGTGACGTCCAGGAAGGTGCCCATGATGGCCGGACGCCCCAGATAATCCACCCGACGGGTCAGGACCTCACAATAGATGACCGCACCATCCTGGCGCACCCCTCTGAAATAATTGCGGCCTCCCCCCCCTTTGCCGTCCAGGCGGCTCCTGATGTCCCCGGCGATGCGGTCCCGGTCCTCGGGATGCACCAGGTCCAGGGGTCCCAGCCGGTCAATGATGTCATCCGGGCGGTAGCCGAAGGCCTGGGCCAGCACCGGGTTAACGTAGCGGAATTTGCCATCTTGAATCAAATAGACTCCGGCCAGAGAACTTTCGGTGACAATCCGGTAGCTCGCTTCGCTTTGCCGCAGCGCCTCCTCCATCTGCTTGCGTTCGGTAATATCTTCCTGAACCAAGATCCAACAGGTTTTGCCGGCAATTTCCAGGGCGCTGATGCGGGTTTGGGTAAAAAACCTCGTGCCATCTTTCTTGCGGTTCCTGAGTTCTCCCGACAAGACGCGTTTGATCTTCAAGTGCTCCACCAGGTCCTGGGCAAACCTGAGGCCCTCCGCAGCGGAAAGATCATTTACCACTGATATATGTTGCCCGATTAATTCCCCCGGCTGGTATCCGAACATGGCATCGGAGGCCGGGTTGGCAAAAATAATCTTGTCGTCCGCGTCCGTCACCATGACCCCTTCCGCCATGCTCTCCAACACCCGGGTCTGGGTGAGCAACGCCTCTTCCGTCCGCCGGCGTTCGGTGATATCCAGCAGAGTGCCCACCACCGCCGGCCGCCCCTGGTATTCCACCGCCCGCCCGAATGACTCGCAGTGGATTACCGCACCGTCCCGGTGCAGCCCCCGGAAGGTATTATGGGCCGCGTCCAGTTCACCGGTGAGCCGCCGCCGGATGTTCTCCTGGATCAAGGGGAAGTCTTCGGGGTGAATCAGATCTTTGGGCTTCACCCCCCTGGTCAGGATTTCCCCGGGTTGGTATCCGAAAATCTGGGCCATGGTGGGATTCACATAGACGAAGTCCCCATCCTGGATGACGTAGACCCCGGCCAAAGACCCTTCCGCGACCACGCGGTAGCGGGCTTCGCTCTCTTGCAGGGCCACTTCCGCCTGTTTACGCCGATCGATATCCCGGAGCACTGCCATAATCCGGTTGCGGCCACCGAACCTGACGGGGTTCAGGTGCACTTCCACCCAGAAGACCCGGCCGGCGCGGTGGTGAGCCTGCCATTCAAAGACCTGGGGGCTCCCCGCCGCCGCTTGGGCCAGTAAGCTGCGGACCGATTCTCCTTGGGCCCCGGACTCATCGCCGTACAATGCCATGACCTGGAGCCCCCGGGCCTCCTCCGGGGTGTAACCGAACATCTCGCACATGCCCCGGTTGACCTCCAGGATCTCACCGGTGGCCATATCGTGGATCAGGATGGCATCGCGCAGCGCATCGAAAAGCGCCCGGCAATCCTCATGGGAAATTTGCCCGGCGGGTCCTGCCCTCTCATGGTGTTCAACTTCCACGATCTCGCGCCCCTTGCTGATTATTGACGGTAAACTGTCGTTTATTCTTCATAATATAGCCCTAAATTATTAAATTTTCCAGCAAAATCAGGATGATTCCCCAGGCGCGGCGTGGGGCTGATCCTGGGCCGCCAGGTGCAACTTAGATGCTTCCGGTTGTGCGGCCTCATGGTATATACTGAATGAGTCAAAAATACCTCACTATGGGCGGAACATGCAAAAATTCTTTTATCCACGCAGCGTGGCCGTGGTGGGCGTCTCCGAAGACCCTGCCAACCTGGGCCAGGGAATTGTCGCCAATCTCTTGGACTTTAAATATCAGGGAAAAACCTTCCTGGTGGGACGCCGGCCCGGCACCGTCTTTGGTTTACCCATCTTTCCCGGCTTAGCCCACCTGCCCGAGCCCGTGGACCTGGTGGCCATCCTGGCGCCGGCCCGGGTCGTGCCCTCTCTCATCAGGGAATGCGGTGAACTGGGGATTTCCCGGGTGGTGGTGGAATCAGCCGGTTTCTCGGAATTGCACGAGGCCGGAGAGTCTCTGGAACAGGAGGTGCGGGCCGCGCTGAAGCAGTACGGCATCCGCCTGGTGGGGCCTAATGGCCTGGGCCTCGTCAACCTGGAGATCGGCCTGGCCCTGCCTTTTGCCCAGCTCGCCTCCCGGATTCGCCCGGGACGCATCTCCATCATTGCCCAAAGCGGCGGGGTGGCCACCCATGTCCTGGCCTGGATGGCCAAAGAGGGCCTGGGCCTCAACAAGTTTTTGAGTCTGGGCAATAAGCTCGATGTGGCCGAAAACGAAGTCCTGGAATACCTTCTTGAGGACCCGGGCACCGAGGCCGTTTACGTTTACCTGGAAGGCATGCAAGACGGCCGGGGGCTCCTGGCCGTGGCCGATCAGGCCGCCAAGCCCGTGTTTTTGCACATGGCCAACGTGGGGCCGGAGACGGCCACCATCGCCCATTCCCATACCGCCTCCCTGACCGCCGATGAGCGGGTGCTGGAGGCCGCCTGCCGGCAGAGCCGCATCACCCTGGTCAAGACCCAGTCCGAGCTGCTGAACGCCATCAAGCTGGTGGACCAGCCGCCGGTCCGGGGCAACCGCGTGGTGGTGTTCTCCCGCAGCGGCGGCGAGGCCGTGGTCGCCGCCTATGCCTGCCGCCGGTTCGGCTTCACCCTGCCGCCCCTGTCCGAGTCGCTGGTGCAGTCCATCAAGTCACGCTCCCGGGCCGGGGTCATCCACCCCACCAACCCCATCGACCTGGGGGATATCTTTGATTTCAACGTGTACACCGATATCATGGCCGCGGTGTGCCGGGACCCCGAGGTGGACGCGATGCTGTTCCATTACGGGCCCATGGCGGATTTTGAACTGGAAACCGGCCGGGAGATGGCCCGGCGCATGCTGGAGTTGGCCCGGGAAGCCCGGAAACCCGTGGCCATTACCGTGATCTGCACCCCGGACGAAGAAGACTATCTCCGGGACACCCTGGGGGTGCCGGTCTTTCATTTCCCCGAGGACGCGGTCCAGGCCCTGGCCCTGAGCCGCGACCTGGCGGCCCGGCCCGAGAGCCGGGGCCTGGCGGACCCGGCGCCTCCCTTGGAGGCAGCCGGCGCCATTGCCGGCGCCCTGGCGGGCCTCAACCCGGGAGGATTTGTCTCTCTCTCCCGGGCCCTGGAGATAATCGGGGCCCTGGGCATCCCGGTGGCCCCCTGGGCCGCGGCCGAAAGCCCGGCGGCGGCCACGGCCGCGGCCGCCAGCCTGGGCTTTCCGGTGGTGCTCAAGCTCTCGGCCCCCAGCCTGATTCACAAGACCGAGGCCGGCGGGGTGGAGTTGGATTTGCAGGATGAGGCCGCGGTGGAGCGGGCCTTCGCCCGGCTGGCGGCGGTGGCCCAAACCCAGTTGCCTCCCCAGGAACCCTGGCAGGTGGTGGTCATGTCCCAGGTGGCCGGGGGCCGGGAACTCCTCCTGGGGGCCCGCCGGGATGACTCCTTCGGCCCGGTGGTGGCCTTCGGCGCCGGGGGCGTGGACACCGAAATCCTGGACGACGTCGCCCTCCGGGTGGCCCCCCTGGACCCGGCCCAGGCCCGGGACCTTGTGGCCGAAACCCGCGTCGGCCGCATCCTGGCCGGGACCCGGGGCCGGCCGCCCGCGGACCTGAACAGCCTGGGCCGGGCCCTGGCGGCCCTGTCCCAACTGATGCTGCAATTTCCCCGCATCCAGGAGGTGGACCTTAACCCGGTGCGGGTCTTTCCGGGCATTCCGGGCCTCCTGGCCCTGGACGCCCGCATCCGGGTGGGGGAATAGGGAGGGCCGGAGCGCCCTCCCGGCCCTGAAGAGGAGAAACCCAGGTGCAAGCGCATCCGAAAGAGATCACCCCCCGGGAGCTGGCGGAGTTAATCCGCGGCCATCCCCGGGTGGTGGCCCTCACCGGGGCCGGCATCTCGGTGGAATCGGGCATCCCCAGCTTCCGGGGCGCGGGCGGCCTCTGGGAGCGCTATGATCCCCTGGAATACGCCCATATCCAGGCCTTTCGCCGGAACCCGCTGAAGGTCTGGCAGCTCCTCAAGGAGATGGACGAGACCATCACCCGGGCCCGGCCCAATCCGGCCCACTACGCCCTGGCGGAGCTGGAGGCCCGGGGCTTTTTGCTGGGCATCATCACCCAGAACGTGGACAACCTGCACCAGGCCGCGGGATCGCAGCGGGTGGTGGAGTACCACGGCAACGCCTTGCGCTTCATCTGCGATAACTGCCGCGGCCACCACCCCCGGGAGAGCCTGGATTTATCCCGCCCCCCCCTCTATTGCTATTGCGGCGGCCTGATCCGGCCCGCGGTGGTCTTCTTCGGGGAGGCGATTCCCCCCGGGGCCCAGGCCGAGGCCGAGGACCTGGCCCAGCACTGCGACCTCTTGCTGGTCATCGGCACCTCGGGAGAGGTGGCCCCGGCCAGCTACATCCCCCACCTGGCCCAAAGATGGCAGGCGCTGATCGTGGAAAACAACCTGGAGCCCACGGGCCTCACGGCAACCCTGGCCGATCACTTCCTGGCCGGCTCCGCGGGGCAGATTTGGCCAGTAATATTAGCGGAATTAATTAAATTATAGATAACTATCTAAAATCATACTAAAATTAAATGTTTGACGATTTCACCTTGAGGCATTATATTTTAATCAAAAAACTAAATTGGGGGCTAAAATGTCTAAGAGTTCAACGAAAAGCATCTCTTCCAGACGAGCCCATATAATATCGCGGGATGATGGATGGGCTATAAAAATAGAAGGTAATACAAAAGCCACCAAAGTCTATCAGAATAAAGATTCAGCTATTAAGGGGGCAAAAAAGCTTGTTGAAAAAGGTCATGTTGTAATTGTACATAAAAAAGATGGTTCTATCCAAGCCTGGGAGAAAGGGAAGAAAGATAAATGACCTCTGATGGCGAGGATTTTGCGAGAAATGTTTTTATTAATTGCCCTTTCGATATCTCCGGATGCAGACGAACAGGAAATAACGGA